>JAFXZK010000099.1 GCA_017541265.1 Bacteroidaceae bacterium
AAAGCCACATAGAACATAAACTTCTTCATATGTTTACTTAAACCTTATTCTGTTGATTACATGGTCTTGATAACACTCGTCCAGCTCGACGAAATAGCCGCTCCAGCCCCACACACGCACGATGAGGTTGCGATATTTCTCGGGATGCTTCTTGGCGTCGAGCAGCTTCTCTATGCTGATGGTGTTGAGCTGGAGCTGATGACCGCCAAGCACGATGAAGGTACGGACAAGCTGCCCGAGCTTCACGACAGCCTCTTCGTTGCGGAAGATGCCTTGGTCGAATTCCAAAGTCAACGGTCCGCCGTTAATCACCCTGTCGAGATGTGGCTTGGCAAACGACTTGATGACGGAGAGCGGGCCTTTCTCGCGAATGAACAACGAAGGTGAATAGTTGGCGGGAATCATTTCGCTGCTCTTGCGTCCATCAGGTGTGGCGCCCAGTTCGGTGGCGTGCCAGATGTAATACATCGCGGTTCCTGTGCCGGCTCGGTATATACCGCCACGCTCGTTCACCTTGCCCTCGAGCGTGCTTTGGAAGATGTCGAGCAGTTCGGTGGCTATCTCGTCAACCCAATCGACGTCCTGTCCGAACTTCTCCGTCTCTTTGCGAAGCTTTTCGTCTAAAGCCTCGTGACCTTGGAAATTGTTCTCAATGGCCTCGATAAGCTCGTCGGCTGTGACGCTCTTCTCTTCGAAGTAGTGCTTCTTCAAAGCCGCCAGAGAATCGACAGCCGTCGCGACACCAGTCCCGTGGAAGCCGAAGTTGTTGTACTTCCCACCAAGCGAAGCGTCTCTTGCCCTTTCGATACAGCCGTCCATCATGAGCGACATCATGGGCGCAGGCACGATGTAGAGGTCGTGCTCCTTGGCACAAAGCGAATCGACACGTGCCTGGATCTCCAACTTAACACGTTTAATTAGCTCATTAAACGTGTCTAGTTTCTTGATATCACGTGTGGCATTTTTTACGCACTCTGCCAAAGGCACGGCATCAATGTTGGGAATATCGACGGCAGTACCCGGTACGATAAATTCCCAGCAGGCTGCCACGACATAGTTCCTTGCATCTTCGGGGCTGTAACCCAAGCGAATGAGGCCAGGGATAACTACATCGTCGTTACTGTACTGCGGGAATCCAAGCCCGAGTTGCGTGAGTCGGGAACCAAGTGTAAACACCTCTTTGGGTGTCTCGGCATCGACTCTCAGGTTAATCTTCGGGTCTATCAGTTCGAGTTCGTAGCTCGCTTCGAGGCAAATCTTTGAGACTTCGTTGAAGAGATACTTGCCGTCAGCACTTCTGCCAGCCAGCACGATGCTCTGTCCGTTGTCGCCTTGCTGCATACCCGGGTAGAGGTCGCTGTCTTTGTTGCACATCAGGAAGAACTCTTCAATCAGCTCTTTTGCTTCTTCACGAGTGAGCCGGCCGCTCTCTATATCGCGTACATAATATATATATATGTATTGGTCGAAGCGCCCCAGGGTATTATGATAATGTCCGGCTTCCCAAAGGCAGAAGTGCATGATGCGCAAAAGCTGCAAGGCTTGGCGAAGTGTCTGTGGAGCGTCACTCTTGATGGCAAGCAGCGTCTCAGCAAGTGCCTTGTCGCCCTCGCTTTCTGCCTTATCAGCATAACGCTGGATGAAATTCTGAATCGCGTTCAAACAAATGACTTCCGACTCAAGAAACTCCTTCTGCTCCTTTGAGAGAGAAGCATCTTTCTGCCGATTGGTAATATCTTCCATCATCTTGCCCAAGCCTTTCTGAAGCATAGCCTCATAGTTTGGAGAGATGTTGCAAAGTTCGCCTTTCTCGTGAAGATACTTCGTCCGAGCAATCTCGTCCCACTCTTCTTTTGTATAGAAGCTCGGAATGTCCTTGATGGTGCGTGTCACGGCAATCCTTTCTTCCGGCAAGAGAACAGGCCTCTCTGCTTCGAGCATTCTTTTCAACCTAATAGCGGCACGCATCTGATAGCTCAAACCCGCAGCTTTCATCTCCTCGGCAATGCCTGACAAACCCGTTTCCTCAGCTGTGCAACGAAATGCGTGATGGTGCTTGTCGAAGATGTATTCCCTTAGACTTTTTAACCTTTCATTCATAGTTTTAATGTTAGAAACTGAACTTTTCTGCTGCAAATATACGATTTTATACCGTACCAGCCCGTACCAGTTGCAAACTTTTTTCACATGTTATAAAACATACGCCACATTTCAGCTAAATTTTTCATTCTTCACTTTTCACTTTTCACTTTATTTTGTACCTTTGCAGACGCAAACACAAATAAGGAATGCTACACAACGATTCCAAATACAAACTAATCGTTAAATACGTACAGGAAGGTATCACATCAGGACGCTTGCAAAAGGGCGACTGGATTCCTTCCATCAACGAGTTCCGCCGTATGTTTAACCTTTCTCGCGACACCGTCTTTGCGGGTATTACGGAACTCAAATCAAGAGGCATCGTCGAGTCAAAGCAAGGGAAAGGCTACTTCGTGGACAGCACAAACTTCCAATCGGAATACAATATCTTCTTGCTCTTCAACGAACTGAACGAGTTCAAGGAGGATCTGTTCAATGCTTTTATGGAAAGTATCGACAATCGAAATTCCGTAAACTTGCAGTTCCACAACTACAATCGTGAAATCTTTGACCAGCTACTTTCCGAAGCAAAAGGTAAATACACCACCTATATCATCATGACAGGTAAGTTCCTCGGAACTGAAGACCTGCTTAATTCACTCGGCGGTCGCGTCTATCTGCTTGACCATTACGACAAGGAGCTTTATGGAAAGTATTCTGCTGTTGCTCAGGACTTTGAGCAAGACACTTACGACGGCCTTAAGTCTGGAATTGAGCATCTGAAGCGATATAAGCGTTTCATCATGGTGCAGAACGAAGCCAAAGAACCATACGAACGCTTTTATGGGTTGAAACATTTCTGTGGGGAGTACGGCTTTGAGTGTAAGTACCTGAATAGCATTGAGAACCGACGTATTCACGAGGGCGATGTGTTTATTCTTGTGAACGACCGCGATCTCGTCACCATCATCAAACAGGCTGCCAAACAAAACTTCACTCCGGGCAAGGACTTCGGCATCATTTCCTATAACGAAACGCCGCTCAAGGAAGTGCTTTGCGGAGGCATTACAACGCTCTCTACCGACTTCCGCCAGATGGGGCGCACAATGGCTTCTCTATTGGGAAAGCCTGGCATAGAAGCGATTCGGAATCCTTGGTGCCTGAACCTTCGCTCTTCTATTTGAGCACAAGCACTTCAATACCCGCATCGGTCAGAATTTCCGTGTGGCAATGCGGCTCTGCCTCCGTATCAAAGCTTGGCTTGTATTCCATCCCTACCATATTATATTTGGCTCCTGCCACCTTATTATATCGAAGCAACTCCACCCTCTTCAGATTGGGAGCACGAAGAAGCAGGTCACGAACTGCCAGCATGTTTTCCCTCGTATCATTAACACCAGGAACGAGAGGAAAGCGAAGGACGAATTCCTTGCCGCTCTCTTTAAGAATCTGTAGGTTACGAAGGATTGGCCGATTGCTTACACCTGTATATTTCCTATGTAGCTCGTCGTTTGTGTGCTTGCAATCGAAGAGGACAAAATCCAAATTCCCGAGTACCTTCTTGAAGACATCCTCGCTTGCATAGCCACTTGTCTCTATAGCACAATGAATGCATGGACGCAAGAGCCCAAGCACCTCTAAGAGAAAGTCAGCCTGGAGCAAGGGCTCACCTCCCGTAAACGTCACCCCACCCTTGTTGAGCCTGAAGATTTTCTCGTCTCTTAAAAGCCTGTCAGCCAATTCATTTGCATCAATCTCTGTGCCGCTTATCACCGTCTCATCTTTCTTTTTCATGAGTTGCGGTTTTGGGCTTAGTCCCTCTGGATTGTGACACCACTCGCACCTCAGCGGACAACCTTTCAAGAAGACAGTTGTCCTGATGCCAGGCCCATCGTTAATGGCGAACTCTTCAATGCTGAATATCGTTCCTTTCATGCTGCAAAGATACGCAAAAAACCTCACAACTGGTATGTTCAGGTACGATTTTATTGCAATTCTCTTATTTTTATTTCCTTTTCCTTTGTAAACGGTGTTAATATTCTTATTTTTGTGGTGCAAATCATAAAAAAAGCATCATTATGAGATTCCTAAACCTTCTATCGCTTAGCATCTTCATCATTTCCCTGAGTAGCTGTCATGGAAGTGACAAACCCGAGAGAATGACCTATCCTGCTCCCAATCAGGTCAAGATTACAGACCAAATGTGGAGCCAGATACTGGAACGGACACGCTCTGTCACGATTCCCGATGTGCTCAATAAGTTCGAGGGACGTACGCAAAATGCTCCCAATACGCTCCACAACTTCGAGTTGGTTGCCGAGGGCCATGTCGCTGATGGTGGGCACTTCGGTTTCCCTTGGTATGACGGGCTTATCTACGAAGCCATAACCGGCATCTCGGACTACTTGCTCCAATACCCTGACCCTGCCATCGAACAGCGTTTGGATGAGTACATAAACCTTATTGCTGCTGCGCAAAAGGCCGACCCGGACGGCTATATCAACACCTACACCACCCTCATGGAGAACGACCATCGCTGGGGCGAGAACGGAGGCAACTTGCGCTGGCAACATGATGTCTATAACAGCGGCTGCCTTGTGGAAGCAGGTGTACATTATTATAAAGCGACAGGCAAGACGCAACTTTTGGAGGTTGCAACACGCCTTGCCAACTATATGTACGATTATATGGCTGGAGCCAATCACAATGTGGTGCCTGGTCACGCCCTGCCGGAAGATGCCCTCATCCAGCTCTATAAGCTCTACAAGTCAGAGCCATCCCTTGCCGATAAGCTTTCTGTGCCTGTTGAGGCGGAGAACTATCTGTGTCTGGCAGAATTTTGGATTGAGCAGCGCGGCCATACCGAAGGGCGTCGTGCTTTGAAAGCCTACGCTCAGGACGCGGAATCGGTCTTTGATGCCAAGACAATAGAAGGTCATGCCGTTCGTGCCACACTCTTTGCAACAGGTGTTGCTGACATTGCTCTTGTCAAGAATGACGAGAGATACTGTGCTGCCGCGCATCGCCTTTGGGACAACATGGTGGGACAGCGCATGTTCATCACTGGTGGTGTGGGAGCCATTCACGAGGACGAGAAGTTCGGCCCTGACTATTTCCTGCCCACAGATGCCTATCTTGAGACTTGTGCAGCCATAGGAGCCGGACTCTTTTCTTGGCGTATGCACGAGCTGACGGGCGAGGCCAAGTACATGGACGTCTTGGAGCGCATCATCTTCAACAGCATCCCCACAGCCGTTTCGCTCGACGGCACCAACTACACCTACCAGAATCCACTTAATGCCGAAAAGATGAACCGCTGGCCTTGGCACGAATGTCCTTGCTGCCCACCGATGCTGCTTAAGTTTACAGGTATGCTCCCCTCCATGATTTATGCTTTGAGCGGGGCGGATATCTACGTCAACCTCTTCATTGGCAGCAAGGCCACATTGCAGGTTCCTGATATTGGAGAGATTGAGATAAGCCAGCAAGTGGATTGGAACACGGGCAAAGTCAACATTCAGGTTCGTTCGCCAAAGACAAAGAAGCTCTGCCTTCATGTTCGCATCCCTGGTTGGGAGAATGGGCAGGAACTGCCTTACGGACTCTATCAGAGCGACCTCACGAACACAGAGGCACATGAGACTGGCTACATAACATTCAAGAATCCGCAGGACGAAATAGAACTGACGCTCAATGTGGCTCCGCGAATTGTCAAGGCAGACGAGCGGGTTGAGCAACTCCGAGGACTCTGCTCTTTGGCAAGCGGTCCCTTCGTGTATTGTGCAGAGAAGATTGACAATCCTGATGTTTGGGACAATCTCAACCTCGCGGAACGTCAATACGAACTTGATGTTGAGCACCCCATCTTGGGCATCACGCCACTTCGCAGCACCGACAGCCAAATAACGGCCATTCCTTTCTACATGATTGCCAACAGATGCAAAGACACAGCCTATCGAGTATGGGCGAAATGAGGTTGGCAGAGGCTGCTCTGACCCCCGTGCCTACAGCACCGTTTGATGGAACATTTGCGGATAATCAAAAAAAGAAGCCCCGGGACATCTTGCGATGCTCGGGGCTTCCTCTCTAAAAAAACGGCGGCTACCTACTCTCCCACGGGTGTGCAGTACCATCGGCGCGGGCGGGCTTAACTTCTCTGTTCGGAATGGGAAGAGGTGGAACCCCGCCACTATAGCCACCTGAATATCGGCCCCCTCTGACTCCCCCTCCA
>JAFXZK010000100.1 GCA_017541265.1 Bacteroidaceae bacterium
GTCACCTTCGAGAGAGGGACGCTCCTACGCTTTGGCGACCGTAACCACGCCATCATCTCAGGAACCGCCAGCATCAACAACAAGGGAGAGGTGATGCACGAGGGCGATGTCGTCATGCAGACACGCCGCATGTGGGAGAACGTGGAGAAGCTGCTCGAAGAGGCTGGCATGACGATGGACAACGCGGCGCAAATCATCGTCTATCTGCGCGACAGTGCCGACTACAAGAACGTCAGCCGCATGTTCGCCGAGAAGTTCCCCAACATCCCCACCGTCTTCACCCTCGCCCCCGTGTGCCGCCCCACCTGGCTCATCGAGATGGAGTGCGTGGCGATACAGGAAGCGAAGAACGACGATTACAAAGACCTCTGACAATGATTGTCCGCAAAAGGCATCGCCAACACAGAAGGAAGTCCTTGATTTCCAGACGGCTGACGAACAGCAAAATAAGTCCCTGTTCTTATGGCGATAAGTCCCTGCACTTATGACAATAAGTACGGGGACTTATGGAGATAAGTACAGGGACTTATGGAGACAAGTACGGGAGTTATCAGTGCTGCATCACGATAAAGCGACGGACTATTCAAATACCATATAGGGACGGAGCTTGTCGATGTCTGTGGGACGGAAGCCTTCGAGGCGGGAAAGTTCATCAATGGAATGTAGGTCTCCCTTGTTGCGGCGATACTCGAAGATGGCCTTTGCCTGATAGAAGTTGAGGTAAGGGTGCTTCATCAACTGCTGCACGGAGAGCTTGTTGACGTTTATCTTTGTTACCGGAACTGCCGAGACAGTCATGTACTTAAGGACAGAGTCGGGCATCTCGATAGCCTCCATTGCCTGCTCGACAGCTACGAAGCCACCGAGAGCTTTCCTATAGGCAACGATACGGGCAGCCCGCTTCGAGGCAATGCCTGGAATCATCTTCAATAGAGTAGTGTCGGCAGTGTTGATATCGATGGTCTGACCAGATGTCAATTTAACAGCCCTTTCGGACCCCTCTAAATCTCCCCTTGTAGGGGAGACTTTATGAAGAGTGTCCTCTCGCTCCTTGTCCTCCCCCTTTACGGGAAAGTTTGAAGGAGGCGGCTGTTCTACATACTGGAACTCCTTTGCAATCCTTATATACGGCTTCAGCCTTTCCCATTGCTCGTTGGTCAGACCTGGCAAGCGGGTGAAGTCCTCCGGCGTGTGGTAGCGTCCGTGTTTGGCTCGGTAGCGGTAGATGCTCCTCACCTGCCGAGGAGAAAGCCCTAAGCGCAGCAAGGCTGTGGAGTCGGCAGTGTTAGGGTCGAAAGGGAAGGTCTCAAAGGGAGCCTCCTGCGGCAAAGTGGACCCTCTCCCTGCCTCTCCCTTGTAGGGAGAGGTGTTGATAGTCTTCCCGTTTGTATTCTCTCCTCTCCCTACAAGGGAGAGGTCGGGAGAGGGTCTTGAGGTCTGCCATATTGCAATGCCGATAACTCCTAAGAGCAGCACCCATTCGAGCACAAGCAGGGCGCGGCGTTGCGATTTAGTCAGGAAGGGCAGGCGTTTCATGCGAGAAGCTCCTGCACGAAGACCGCTGCGATGGCAAACGGTGCCACATAGCGGATGATGAAGTAGTAGAGACGGAACAGGCGGAAGCGAAGAGTGCCACCGTTCGTCAGCTCATTCTCAACCAGCTTGCGGTCGAGATACCATCCCGTGAAGAGGCAGATGATAATGCCGCCGATAGGCAGGATAATCTTCGATGCAGTATAGTCGAACAGCTCGAAGATGTTCATGCCGAAAAGCGTCAGGTCGCCCAATACGCCGAACGACAGGGAGCAGAGCACGCCTAGTGCCATGCAACTGACAGACACAGCTGCTGCCGCCTTGCGACGCGAAACGTGGAAAGCCTCAAGCACATACGCCGTTACACTCTCGTGCAGCGATATGGCGCTGGTCAGTGCTGCGAGGAGCAACAGCAGATAAAAGAAGCCGGAAAAGACATAGCCGAGCAAAGGCAAATGGCTGAAAGCGATGTTGAAGACGTTGGGCAGAGTGATGAAGACCAAGCCAGGGCCTGCATCCACATTCACACCATTCACGCTGAACACGGCGGGAAAGATGATGAAGCCACTCAGGATAGCTACTACGGTGTCGATAGTGCTCACACCCACAGCCGTCTTGGTCAGCTTGGTGTCAGCCCTGAAGTAGGAAGCGTAGGTGCAGAGGCAGCCCATAGCCAGGCTGAGCGAGAAGAAGGCCTGCCCCACGGCACTGAGGATGACGCTTGCCTTGAGCTTCGAGAAGTCGGGCTTGAGCAGGAAACGCAAGCCTTCGGACGAGCCAGGCATACTGAACGAACAAACCACCAGTATGCCGATGATAAAGAGCAGCAGCGGCATCATCAGCTTGGAAGACTTCTCAATGCCGGACTGCACGCCTCGGGCTATGATGAAGTGCGTCAAGCCCATAAATGCCGCGCCCGTCAGCACAGGCAACCACGGATTGCTCACGAAATCATTAAAGACAAGACCATAATCCTTGTCTGCCTGCAACTGTCCGCCAAGCGATTCGATGAGGTAGAAAAGCGTCCAGCCGCTAATCACGATATAATAGGAAAGGATGAGGAAGGCAACGAACACGCCTGCCACGCCCTCGATGCGCCACCACTTGCCGGGAGCCAGCTTGGCAAAGGCAGAGATGGTGTTGGCGTGGGTGTTGCGTCCTATGAGGAACTCGCTCATCATCACGGGAATGCCTATCACGGCAATACAGATGAGATAGATGAAGATAAAGGCTGCACCGCCATTGTTGCCCACCTCTGTAGGGAAGCGCCACACATTGCCAAGCCCTACGGCGGAACCTGCCGAAGCCAGCACCGCGCCTATCTTGCTGCCGAAGTTATGTCTTGTTTCCATGCTTTACTATATAAAGATGTCTATGAGTTCATTGATGAAGATGACAAGGATGCCTGCCGGCGCCACCCAACGAATGAGGAACAGGAGCGGCTTCATTGTGCGGACAAGGATGCTGCCGTCGTTTGTCAGCTGTTGCTCCACAAGCTTGCGGTCAAGGTACCAGCCCACGAAAAGCGTCATCAACAAGCCGCCAAGAGGCATCAGGAACTTGGTCACGGTAAAGTCGAAAAGGTCGAAGAAGCCGCGTCCGAATATCGTTACATCCTGCCAAGGTCCGAAGGAGAGCGAGCAGAAGCTGCCCAGCACCAAGCAGACGGCGGTCACGACAATCGCTGTCCAACGCCTGCTTTTGCCGAAGTGCTCGGAGATGAAGGCGGTGCATATCTCGTGCATACTGATACTGCTTGTCAAAGCTGCCAGCAGGAGAAGCACATAGAAGAGCAAGGCAAACGCATAGCCCACAATGGGCATCTTGCCAAACGCCAGGACAAAGACGTTGGGCAAGGTGATGAAGACCAGTCCGGGACCAGCATCGGGAGCAATACCGACACTGAACACCGTCGGGAAGATGATGAAGCCACTCAGTACAGCGACCATCGTGTCGATAATGCAGACGTTCACGGCAGAGCTGACGAGACGTGTCTCTTTGCTGAAATAGGAGGAATAGGTCACGAGACAGCCGATGCCGACACTCAAGGAGAAGAAGGCCTGCCCCATTGCACCAAGTATGACTTCGGGTGTCACCTTGCTCAAGTCGGGCTGCAAGAGGAAGCGTATGCTATCAGCAGCTCCCGGCATTGACAGCGAAAAGAATATCAACAGGACGATGATGACGAGCAGCATCGGCATCATGAACTTGGAGTAGCGTTCTATGCCGTGCTGTATGCCACGCGCCACCACAAGATGAGTCAGCAACAGGAAGACGGCAAGATAGATGATAGGCTGCCACGGGTCGGACACAAAGCTGTTGAATGCCTGGCCGAAGTCCACTGAGGATTGACCACCAGCAGTCAGCTGTCCAAAGGCAGAAGCTATGGTGTAGTGCAGCGTCCAGCCTGCCACAACGGAATAGAACGAAAGGACGAGGAAGCCGCCCAGCACGCCCATGACACCGACAGCAACCCAAGGCTTGCCTGGCGAGAGCTTCTGGAAGGCTCCGATGGCATTGCTGCGTGACGACCTTCCGATGACGAACTCGCTAATCATAACAGGCATCGCCACCAGGAAGATGAAGCCAAGGTAGATAAGGATAAAGGCAGCTCCTCCGCCTCGTCCCACCTCCGTCGGAAAACGCCATATATTGCCCAGCCCGACAGCAGAACCTGCCGAAGCCAATATCACACCCGACTGACTGCCAAAGCTGCCCCTTTCAGAATGCATAATTCATAATTCTTAATTCATAATTATGGCTGCGCCTAAATTTTGCGCAAAGGTACGAAGAAATTATGAATTGTGAATTATGAATTATGAATTAAAATGTGTACCTTTGCAGCGAAATGAATAAAAAGACATCTTTTATGCTTCGTCTGTACTTACGCCGCTACCCTATTACCCTTCTTTTGGTTTTGACCATTATCCTCCTCTCCCTTTTGCCCATACCGGACATGAAGATAGGAGTCGAGGTGCCACTTGCCGACAAATGGACGCACATGGTGATGTATGGTGTGCTGACGCTTGCCATCTGGTTCGACTACAAACGCTCACACAGCCAAAGCAATGCCTGGCGGCTCTTTGTGTTTGCCTTCCTCGCACCAATTGCAATGGGCGGCATTCTGGAACTGGCACAGAAATACCTCACCACTTGCCGTAGCGGCGAGTGGCTCGACTTTGTCGCCAATAGCATCGGAGTCTGCATCGGCACCGTCGGCGGACTGCTTATTAAAAGGTGAAAAGGTAAAAAAGTGAAAAGGTGAAAAAGAAAAAGAGAAAAGGTGAAAAGCTTTCTGCCTGCCCTTTCACCTTTTCAATTTTTCACTTTTTCACTTTTTTAATTGCCTTACCGGGAAGTTGAAGTAGGTGTCGGGGAAGGGTTCTCCGTCCAAGGTGAAGTGCCACCACTCGGTGGGGAACGGCTTGAAGCCGTGGCGCATCATTGCCTCGCGGAGCATCATGCGGTTGCAGAACTGCTCGGGCGTGATGCTTCTGCCGACGGGACTCTTGCTGTTGTCGCCCGTATAGGTATACGTTTCCGGGTCGCCACAGAAGTCGGGATGGCTCTCGGGGCCAAACCAGTCGAACGTGCCGCCCATGTCAAGCTCCTTTTCCGTCCGCATATCGAAGAGCGTGAGGTCAAGCGTTGAGCCTCTCGTATGTCCGCTCTTGGCACAGATATACTCTTGGTCGAAGAGCACATCCTTGTTGAGGTCGGGATAGAAGTACTGCCGCATGAGCGTGTCGGGAAGGGCTTCTGCCCAGCGCACAAAGTGGTCAACGGCCTGCTGCGGACGGTACGCATCGTAAATCTTCAGGCGATAGCCGCGTGCCTTCACATCGTCGCTGACGGCTCTCAGACTGTCCGCAGCTTCACGAGTCAGCAGGGCCGTCGGCTCAAGATAGCCGTCAATCCGTGCTCCGACGAAGTTATAAGTGCTGAAGTAGCGTATCTCCAGAATAGCATCGGGCACCGCATCGGTCAGCGTGACGAACTGGCTGGAGTCTTCCTCCGGGCAACTCGGGCGGTTCTGAAGGTAATTGACGAGACGAACGCCGGCATACGCGAGTATGATTGGCAGGACGATAATCGCCAGCAAATACGGGGTTGTTTTCTTCATCGTATTGAGAATCTTAGATTGTTATTCAGTTAAACGGGAAACGAGGCGTGCCTAATTCCTCAATTAGACACGCCTAATTTGCAAATTAGGCGTGCCTCGTTGGGCAACTAAGCACGCTGTGTTTTATTACTTGACCAAAACCTTCTTGCGTTGGAAGATGTAAAGGCCGCTGTCGAGCTTTTGGACTTGCTCGGGCGTGGCGTCCTTCATCACGAGTCTGCCTTCGGGGGTATAGACATCGGACGGGCCGTCGTGATTCCTTTCGCTGACCTTGCTGTCGATGGACGTGACGGTGTCGCTGGCGGGGAACATCAGCATGAGGGCTGGCATACCGCTAGCGCCATAGCTCTCCACAACATCGTCTGCCGACGTAGGCTTCGAGAAATTACCTTTCTGAATGCCGCGCGTCGCATCCATGTTGGTGTATGCATTCTGGATGTTACTCTGGATATGCGTCAGGTACTTCTTCGTCAAAGTCTCGCTCAAGCCGCAGTCGTAGATGAACATCTTGATGTACTGCGCATAGATAGCCGCATAGATGCCCTGCTCGTAGCCATTCTCGTACTTGAGGATTTTATTGTTGCACATGTTGCTTATCACATAGTCGGCAGCCTTCTTGGCTTTCGTCAGATAGCTTACCTCGTGTGTCAACAGATAGAGCATACAGCTTGCGCCGATGTAGGTGGCTTGGTTGTAGAGGTGGTCGCTGTACTCTGGTCCGCCTCCGTGAATGCCGTCTGCCACACGTCCGCTGCTGTTGACAAGGGTGTTGTCTGCCCAGGCATATACCTCCTTGGCTTTCTCGAGATACCATTCCTTGGTCTGACGTGCAGGATGAGACGAGGTGGGTGGCGTGCGTCCTTCAGGCACGAGCCGGTGAAGGGTACAGGCAGCAATGACAGTAGGGAAGTTGATGCAGGCGGAGCGGAAGTCGCCAGCCTTATGAGGCTTGGGGTTGTCGATGGGTTGCCACTCCCAGAACATGCCGCCGCCGGCTGTGCCAGGGAAACGCGCGGGGTCGGCATACGAGCCATCATCGCCGACGGTGGTCGAGCCGTACCACACGCGGCAGAAGCTCTTCTCGGAGAAAGAGAGATAGGCAGAAGAGCCGAAGGTCTCGTAAGCACGCGCCAAGGCACACGTCCACCACATGATGTCGTCGTAGACAAACCAGCCGTTGTTGGTGTTGCAGTTGTCGAAGTTGAAGTTCACATAGTGCGACTTCTCGCCAGTATATATCTTGCTGTGTAACGCCTTGTACTTCCTCATACGCGCCTCGTCGCCCTCAAGTTTGGCACGATTGTAGGCATTGATGACCATATCGTACATGATGGCTTGGCACCAAATAGCGGCTGCACAGCCAGAGATATCATTGTCGCGGTAGCCGTTGCCCCGGTGGTCGGCGCTGGGCTGCTTGGTGTCTGCCTTGTAGATGTAGCGCGAATTGTCGAGGAAAGCGGCATTAAAGTCGTCGTAGGCTTTCCATTCTGCCTCGTCGTCATAGGTGATGGCGACCTGAGCACCGGCAAAGCCTGCACCTGCCAACAAGCAGAGGAGGAGGGTTGATAGTCGTTTCATTATTTCTTCTTCTTTCCCTTAGTAGTAGGCTTGTACTCCTTGCTGAAGGAATAGGGCGCAGCCTCGGCGCTTGTGCCGCGCTGGCGGTTGGGCTGTGATTGCATGGTGTAGTCCATCTTCATGCCTGTCAAGAGGTCGGTATGCTTGACGTAGTTGACGTTATGCTCCGCGCCGTTCACCTTGAGTGAGCCAACGTAACGGTTCGTGTCGCTCTGCTGCGGGGCGCTGATGACAACGTCCTTGCCGTTCTCGAGGTGCAGCGTCATCTTCTTGAAGTAAGGCGCACCAAGCACATACTCGCCGCTGCCGGGGCAGACGGGATAGAAGCCCATCGCCGTGAAGATGTACCAAGCGGAGGTCTGACCGTTGTCTTCGTCGCCGCAATAGCCGTCGGCATGGGCGTTGTACATGCGGTTCATGGTCTCGCGCAGCCAGTACTGGCTCTTCCAGGGCTGTCCGCTGTAGGCATACATATATATCATGTGCTGGATGGGCTGGTTGCCGTGCGCGTAGTTGCCCATGTTCATAATCTGCATCTCACGTATCTCGTGGATGACGCCGCCATAGTAGCTGTCGTCGAAGATGGGAGGCAGGATGAACACGCTGTCAAGCATCTGGTTGAAGACATCGTTGCCGCCCATGAGGTCGATAAGTCCCTGCGGGTCGTGGAACACGCTCCATGAGTAGTGCCAGCTGTTGCCCTCGGTGAAGGCATCGCCCCACTTGAAGGGGTTGAAGTTCGGTGCCCATTCGCCGTTGGCCAACTTGCCGCGCATCAGGTTATGACTCTTGTCGAAGAGGTTCTTGTAGTTCATGGCGTGCTCGGCATACACCTTGATTTCCTTCTCGGGCTTGCCAAGTGCCTGACCGAGCTTGTAGATGCTCCAGTCGTCGAATGCATACTCCAAGGTGCGGGCTGCGCTCTCGTTGATGCTGTCATAGGGAACATAGCCAAGCTTGTTGTACGTCTGCCATTGCTTGCGACCGCTCGTAGTACGGGGCAGGTCGGCGTTGGCACCATGCTTGACTGCTTCCCAAAGGGCGTCGATGTCGTAACCGCGAATACCCTTGAGGTAGGCATCAGCCACTACAGAAGCCGAGTTGTTGCCCACCATACAGGCACGATGTCCGGGCGCACTCCATTCGGGCAGGAAGCCACTCTCTTTGTAGGCATTCGCCCAACCTTCCTGCATCTTCTGGCTCATGCTTGGGTACATGAGGTTGACCAAGGGGAAGAGGGCGCGGAAGGTGTCCCAGAAGCCTGTGTCGGCAAAGAGATAGCCGGGCAGCACCTGGCCGTTGTACGGGCTGTAGTGTACCACCTCGCCCTTTGCGTTAATCTCATAGAAGCTGCGAGGGAAGAGTGTGCTGCGGTAGAGGCAGCTGTAGAAGGTGCGCAGACGGTCAACGTCGCTGTTGTCGTCCACGTCAATGACGCTCAACACCTTGTTCCATTCCTGACGTCCAGCCTCTGCAATCTCTTCGAGACTCTTGCTGCCAAGTTCCTTGAGGTTCTGCTCTGCCTGCTCGATGCTGATGAACGAGCTGGCAACGCGGACGTTGATTTGTTCGCCGCGCTTTGCTGTCTGGAAGCCCACAGCAGCTGCCGCGTGCTTGCTCTGCATCTCAAGGTTCTTGCTCTCCCTGCCCTCGTCGGCTGTCGAGGTGTAGGTGAAGGGACGGTCGAACTGCAGCACAAAATAGTTCTTGAAGCCCTCGGGCACACCGCCGCTGTTGCGCGTGGTGTAGCCTACCACCTTGTTCTCGCCGGGGATGACCTTGACATATGAGCCACGGTCAAAGGCATCGACGATAACAAAGTTCTTGCCCTCGGGCATCGTGAAGCGGAAGATGGCGGCACGACTTGTCGGTGCTATCTCGGTCGTGATGTCGTAGTCGGCAAGATATACCTTATAATAATATGGCTTGCTCACCTCTGCCTTGTGCGAGAACCAGCTGGCGCGACGCGTCTCGTCATAAACGGGAACATCGCTTGCCTCTGGCATGATGTTGAACATGGCGTAGTCGTTCATCCAGGGGCTGGGCTGGTGCGTCTGCTTGAAGCCGCGTATCTGCTCGGCATCGTAGGTGTAGCACCATCCGTCGCCCATCTTGCCTGTCTGGGGTGTCCAGAAGTTCATGCCCCAAGGCACAGCGATGGCGGGATAGGTATTGCCCGTGGAAAGGCTATGCGTGGAGTGTGAGCCGACAAGCGGGTTGACGTACTGCACGGGGTCGTCGATGGCTTTCATGCCTGCTGCAGCAAGCATGGCAAAGCCCAAAAAGGCTATTCTCTTCTTCATTAAACTATGAACTATGAATTATGAACTATGAACTTCTTTAGAGTTCTTTAATCTTCACGTTCTTGAACCAAACCTCGTTGCCGTGGTCTTGCAGGAGGATGCGTCCGTCGCGGTTGCCGAAGTTAGGCCAGTTCTTGTACTTGCTATAAGCCACGAGTGCGTTCCACTCCTGGTTGTTGCGCTCATACTCCAGCATCTTCACACCGTTGAGCCAATGCTCCACATGGTTGCCCTGCACAACGATTGTGGCGGTGTTCCAAGTGGTGATGTCGAAGGGCTTCTGCTCGGGGGCCGGGATGAGGTCGTAGAGGGAGGCGAGCTTGCGATTACCCTTCACGCCAAGCTTGGCATCGGGGTGACGCAGGTCGTCGAGTATCTGGAACTCGCAGCCGATGGCACTGCCTTCGCCCATGTTCATGTCGGGGTCGACGAAGTATTTGATGCCGCTGTTCGCGCCTTCGGTAATCTTGAAGTCCACCTTGAGAATGAAGTTATGGTAGGCCTTGTCGGTGACGATGTCGCCGCCGTTGCCGCTCTCAGCGCCATTGGCAGCCTCAACTTTAAGCACGCCGTCCTCTATTCTCCATCCCTTCTCGGGGAAGGTTTGCAGCTTGGCACCGCGCCAGCCATTCGTTGTCTTTCCGTCCCAGAGGAGCTTCCAGCCCTCGCGCTGTTCCTGCTCGGTGAGCACATTGTCGGTTGTGGGGACGGGAGCCGGCTGCTGGGCTACTGTTTTCTTTACTTTTGCAGATGCAGGCAGCACAGCCAGCATTGCCATTGCGAATACAATCTTTTTCATTGCTTTATAATTCTTGTTTTTCGTTATAACGTAATAACGTTATTCCGTTATGTTGGTGTTTTCGTTATCCCGTTATGACGTTATAACGGGATAACGACAAAAGGGTTGTTTAATCCAGGTTATAGAACTCTTCCCATCCTCTGCGCGGGGGCATTCCGCTGAGCATGGCGTTTGCGAACTCGTTGTTGGTGAACTTCTTGGTGCGCGGGTCGAAGAAGAGCTGGGTGTTCAGGCGCTGGGCAATGACACCGAGGCAGAAGACCTGACACAGCACGCCGGCAATCTGGAAGGGCGAACGTGTCTTCTCCTCGCCCTTGCAGGCACGCAGGAAGTTGACGTAGTGGTTGCTGGGACTCTTGGGTACTTCGGGCAGCTTGCCTTCCATCTCCTTGGCCTTCTCCGCGGGAATGATTTCGAGCGTGCTGCCGTGGCTGGCACCCTTGAAGGTGAGGTCGCGACCATAGATAATCTTGCCCGGGTTGAGCTTCAGCTTGGTGTATTCGCCCTGACCGCTGGCGGGGATGCCGTCGGCCAGCTTGCTCTCGCCGTAGCCTTCGGGCAGAGGCGGCTGGTTGTCCGTGCCGTCGTACCAATACACATCGCAGGGAGGCATATTGCCACGAGCACCGAAGCGGAACAGGATGGTGCTGCTGAAGGGATAGAAAAACTCGTTGTGGTTCTTGGCATACTGCATATCAATCTCGTAGGGCAGGCCGAGGTTGAGGAACTCGTGAACCGTGTCGAGCAGGTGTGCGCCCCAGTCGCCGAGTGCACCCATGCCGAAGTCGTACCAGCTGCGCCAGTCGCCCTGATGGTAGAGCTTGCTGAAGTTGTGGTAGCGAATGCCGCCGTGCCAGGTATCATAGTCCATGCCTTCGGGGATGGGATCGCCCTCGGGCATCTTCGTCATGTTCCAGTCGTACTTGTGCCAGCGGCGGTCGTTGTTCATGTGAGCCACAACCTTCGTCACGTCCTTGATGATGCCGGCATCCTGCCAAGCCTTGAACTGGAAGTAGTTGGCTTCGGAGTGACCCTGATTGCCCACCTGAGTGGCAAGTTCGGGGTGGCGGTTTGCCATCTCGATGAGTATCTCGCCCTCCTGGAAGGTGCGGATGAGGGGCTTCTCGCAATAGACGTGCTTGCCGTGCTTCATGGCTGCCATGCAAACAAAGAAGTGCGTATGGTCGGGCACACTGACAGCCACGGCGTCGAAGTGGTCGCTGTATTCGTCGAAGAGCTTGCGGAAGTCGGTGAACCGCTTTGCGTCGGGGTACATCTTCAACGCCTTCTCGCACTGCTTGCCCTGCAGGTCAACGTCGCAAAGCGCCACGACATCCACCATGTTCGTCCTGGCGAACTCGTCGATGTTCTGCTGACCGCGATTGCCGATGCCGATGTAGGCAATCCTTACTTTCTCACTCTTGGGAGCTGGAGCGGGCTGAACCTTCTTCTTTGCAGCCAGCAGCTCACCGGGAGCCAAAGCCATGCCGGCAGTGGCAAGCCCCATTCCTTTCAGAAAACTTCTTCTTGTTGACATAATAGTTTTATTATAATTCGCCTACAAAGTTAGCAAAAATAATCCTATAGACAAACAATTTGAAGTTAAAAAATAAGCAATACCGATGTTTTTATGATTTTCTATCTTTGTAATTTACTATTTGACAATTTACAATTTACAATTTATTTACAATTTTACCATTTAGTCATTTGTTTCGCTTGAACTAAATAGCACATGAACTCCATTGTCTATAAATTGTTCTTTGTACATTTGTAAATTGTACATTATTCGAGAATCTTCTTGCCGTTCACAATGTTGACGCCCTTCTGCATCTTCTGGAGGCGCTGGCCTGCGAGATTGTAAATTGCTTCGGACTGGTCTGACAAGTCTGACCTGTCAGACATGTCGGACAAGCCAGTTGCATCATCGAAGATGACATCGAATGCCTTAACCTCCGAGCCGGCCTCTGTCTCGATGTGGCTGCGGAAGCCGGTCACGTTCGTGCCATTGTACAGCTTGAACGTCGGACCGACCTGCAAAAGAAAGCAGGCTCGACAAAGTCAATTAAGAGTGAAGAATGAAGAATTTTTTGCTTTCCCGAAGAAAAAGCCTGGAGCCAAGGGACGCGCCCCTGCCTCCAGGCTATGCAGGATTAAAGATTAAAGGACAAAAACTTTTTAACTCTTTAACCTTTTAACTTTTTCACCTTTTAAGATCACCATTCCTCGTCCCAGACGTTCTTGTCGCTGACGGAGGAGTTGCTGACGCCTACATCTTCCTTTACCCAGCCACCATCTAAGGCATAATTCTCGGACGTGGTGAGAAGTAAACTTTTGTTGATTTGTAACTCTACGATAAGTGCCAGAGGGCTTTGATATGTCTTTTTCATTATCTAATGCAATTAAGAGTTAATAATTAAGAAAGAAGAATTAGCGAAGAATTTTCTTTCCGTTCACGATGTTGATGCCCTTCTGCATCTTGCTGATGCGCTGACCAGCGAGGTTGTAGATGGGTTGACCATTGACCATTGAAGATTGACCATTGACCATTTCAATAGCGGTTGCATCGTCATCGAAGTTGAGGACATAGCCCTTGACGCCACTGCCACTGCCAGCAATATAAGCACGGTTAGCACCGAGATTTTCACTGTTCCAGTGGTAGAAGCCCACCTTGCTGCCATCTGTACCAAGAACATAGTTGGTGTTGCCATCGAAGTCGGCGATTGCGGTGTAGGTTCCGGTCAAATCTGTATTTGTGAGAGGTGAAGTAGCATACTCTGTTCCAGAGATTGTCAGAGTGGCAGCAGCTGAAGAAGTTCCCTCCAACAGAACGGGCGTACCAGCAGAAACAGCTCCAACAACTTCAGTAGGAGTAAGTACATTGCCACTCTTTTCCAGTGTATAAGCAGTTGCGCCGCTTACAGTATAGCTGAAAGGAGCACAGAAGGTAGCATAGTATTTGCCTGCGCCATCGCTGTGCATAGCAACAGTCACGCTTGTTGCTTCCTCAAATGTCCAGTAAGCAGCGGTATTGTCATCTGTATTGCTACCCATTGCAATGGATTGAACATTAGATTCTGACACACAATGATAGTCTGTTGCAGTTGCACCGTTACCAATTGTAACCTTACCAGGTGACACTTTATCTTCTTCCACAGGAATCTTCAAGTACGTTGTCTTATCATTTGATGTGAGAGTGGAGGCACTGCTGTTGCTGTTAGCAAAGACATTCATACCCTGCATTTTCATCGTATAAGTTCCATTACTTCCATTGAGATATACGATTGTACTTGCGCTAGTGCCTGTAGCATCAACAGTAAGTTGGGAAGCACTTTCAGCCTTCATGTACTTGTTGGCGCTGACACTCTTTACACGATAGTAGCCAGTTGCAGGCCAACTAATCTTACTATTAAGCGAAGATACAAGTGACGCGTATTCACTCAATGTGATCTTGCTGTCGCTATTAGCTGTCGTATATTCCCCAGAAAGGGTTTCTGCATCAGAGCTTGAAATCTTGAAATAACCTGTTCCTGCATTATCAATGAAAGGCTCGATATTATTTGTATAGAGGACACTGAAATCCACATCGTCAATATGAGTGTACTGCAAAGGTGTAATACCACTGAAAAATCTAAGAGAAGAAGCACCACCTCCATGATCATTCCAGAATCTGTTAGCATTATTTGTTCCTGCACATTCAAATCCTATGTATGAATCCTGTAACTTCATATACCACTTTGATGTATTCGCATTATCCATATATGGAGCTACGCCATTTCCAAACCCGCTTGCATACATTGTGTATCCTTCTGCGGCTTTATTATATATTGTGAATCCATCAATAGGATTTCCCGTGAAAGCCCAGAAATAGCCATCTGAACCATCAAATGCACTCTGTGCCTTGAATGGGTAGGGGGCTGTACCGTTATAATACAAATCATAGTATGCGCTATTGGAGTATGCAGCCAGACGATACCAACTGAGCTCAGACGAGCTCGCTGAAATTAGGCTTGATTTACTGAAAGTGTAATCAACATAAACGGTTTGTGCACTGGCTGGAGCTGTTGAGATTGGATTCGAGAAGACTCCATCTGAATATGTTGTATAGCAACTAAATGTTACACCATCACGTGCCCATGCAGAGGGGGCTGAAATGGCAGAACCAGCAAACTGTTCTACTACAACATCAGATTGGCTCGTGCCTGGCATTTTGTATGTCACTTCGTATGAAGGCTTTAGATAAACAATAAATGTCGGTGCGTAACCATTAGTACTAGTGCCAGTTCTAGTAAAAGTCGTGGATATGGCAGATAAACCAGTAACATATACATAAGTAGGATTAGAAGAATCGGTTCCTACTAAGGCGGCTCCATAACCAGAAGGTGTGATAAAACTGCCAGCAGCACTTCCATACATTCCAATAGTATACCCTGCTATGAGGTATCCAACAGGTGCAGTAAGTGTATAGGTTTGACCACCAGCAGAATGTAAGTTTGCCGTTGTGCTTATTTCCATGTTATTAGCAGTACATGTAAGTTGTAAGCCTGCAGGAGTGCTTGTTGAAGTCCATGATTTTCCCCATTGTGCCACTGATGGACCTGTAGTATTGTTTATGGATAAAGATGCATAACTTCCATCATAAGTAGGAATATCAGCCAGTGTTACAGTAAAGAATGGAATACACAATTCTGTGGTATTGTCGCTTCCACCCGTTTTTCTCACGACTGTAAATGATACTCTGTTAGATGCTGTATTACCAGAAAAAGTTACTTGAGATGCTTGAACCTCTGTCGCTGAAGCTGCACCTGCAAATTTCACGTCAAACTTACCATTTGAGCTCGTACTAATGGCCTTCATCGAGTAACTTTTGATATAATATCCACTTGGTGCAGACAAGGTTATTGTATATTCTGTTCCATAACCATCCGCTGGCTTCACAGCGAGGCAATGTAAATACGAAGTATTTGAGTACCAAGTAGGCTTTAAGATATTAGCTGTTGTGCTAATAACAAGTCCTTCCGCTCTGGAGTCGGCGTTAGTTGTAAAAGTAGAACTCCCTGTTCCGCTTACATTATAATCGCCATATTTATGTGCTGTTTGTGCTTCAGATTTGGTTTTATCTGTAATTGCTGCCAAATCTGTCTGGTCACTGATGGTGACTGTTACATCTGCCCATGCCCCCATCGTTGTGAAGAGGGCTAAGATTAATAATAATAGTTTTTGTTTCATGATAGATTTGATATTAAGTTAATAATTTGGTTTGTTTTTGTAATTACTCTTCAAGAAAAGATTTCAAAAATTCGTTAGGTTCAAACACTGGAATTGTGCTTTCCATGAAATCCTGTTTGTCGCGGGTGATGATGAAATCCGTAGATTCTCGTAAGGCAGAAAAGTATTGCATTGCATCCTCAAAATCTTTGAAGACAGAGACGACGGACTCATTTACCGTTTGGCTGTCAACCGTTGTAACGTGACACATCTTTATGATATGAGCGAACAGTTTCACAACCTCTTTCTGCGAAAGCTTATAATGTGCTTGCAGAAGGAAACTTGCCGTGGCAAAAGACAGAGAGGAAACCAACAACAGACACTTCTTGCGTTTGCCAAGCTGGAAAATTAAAGCGGCTGGCTCAAAGAATGGCTCTCTGCGTGAGAGATAATCCATGAGTATGTTCGTGTCGAGGAAAACTTTTGTCATCCGTATTTCTGCATTAGGTAATCAGCTCGGGCTTTGTCAAAGTCGAAGTCCTTTGGAAGGGGCGTGATATGCTTTAGGGGTTCAAGCATTTCTGGTGACAGCTTAAGGTCTTCCTGCGTCAGACGTAATTTTGCTGTTTGCTTGGCAGCCCGTTTTTCCTTTGCGCATTTGTAGAGATGGTCTGCCAGCCATTCTTGGTTGCTGGCGGAAAGCATCAGGCTTTGGATGTAAGTCCAGAGGTTATTTAATGATACTGCGTTCATGTTGGTGGTTTGTCTTTTCGTGTAATTTGTGTAATTCGTGGTTTGGTTTGGGTTAATTCGGGTCGTTTCGCGCATACGCGCATTTAGTTATAGTATAGTATTGCACCGCAAAGTTATACATTATATTTCATAAATCACTCCCTTTGTTTGTTAAATCTTGTTAACAAGGCGAGGAAATGAACAATGAAAGCCGAAAAAGGACAAAGAAAAGGGGAAACAGGGTATAGGAATATTCTCTCGAACACGAATTAAAATGATTATTAACGGATTAGTCTCTTATCCGTCTTATCCGTACAATCCGTGTTCAAAATAAAAAGGCTTTCTGGGTTTTCCATGATTCTTGTCTGGGGAAACATTGCGGGCGGGGTGTCAAGGATTTTCGCAACGGCTTGCGTTCTGACGGCATTTTGGAGGCGCGGTGGCGTGTGGAGCCACAGAACACGAGAAATGCGCTTAAATCGAATTGCTACTGATAATCAGCATGTTGGAACGACGTTTTGGAAGGACAATGGTTAAGAAAGTGTCGTAATAGTATTGATTATCGTTAAACACAGCAAAGATTTGGAGCAAAAAGAGCGTGGAGTTTGGGCGACAAGTGCAGGGACTTATGGCAATAAGTACGTGGACTTATGGCGACAAGTCCACGTTCTTATGCCGCGCAAAGCACAAAAAAAGGGAGGCAAGCCATTGCTTACCTCCCTTTGGGTGTCAAGGTTTTTCGATGAAGTCGCTACTGTTTCTGGAAGCGGAGAGACTGTTCCTGAATCAGGGCGCTGTCGTCGAAGTAGTTGATCTTCATGGCGCGGCGCACCTGGTCCATGGTCTCGCAGGCAGCGGCACGTGCCACTTCGCAACCCTTGCGCAGTATCTCATAGACGGCGGGGATGTCTTTCTCGTACTCGGCGCGACGCTGGCGTATGGGTTCGAGCGTCTCCTGCAGCACAGCCATGAGGAGCTTCTTGCACTTCACGTCGCCGAGACCACCGCGTGTGTAGTGGTCCTTCATCTCCTGCAGGGTGGCGTAGTCGGTGGTGTAGCGTGCCACCTGTTCGTCGGTAGCGAAGGCGTCGAGGTAGGTGAAGACGGTGTTGCCCTCGAGGTGTCCGGGGTCGCTGACCTGCAGGTGCAGGGGGTCGGTGTACATCGTCTTGACTTTCTTGTTGACCTCGTCGGCGGAGTCGCTGAGGTAGATGCAGTTTCCGAGGCTCTTGCTCATCTTGGCCTTGCCGTCGGTGCCGGGCAGACGGAGGCAGGCGGCATTCTCGGGGAGCAGGATGTTCGGCTCCACAAGGGTCTCGCCGTAGATGTTGTTGAAGCGGCGCACGATTTCGCGACATTGCTCCAGCATCGGCTCCTGGTCTTCGCCGACGGGTACGGTGGTGGCTTTGAACATCGTGATGTCGGCAGCCTGGCTGATGGGATAGGTGAAGAAGCCTACGGGGATGCTCTCGCCGCTAAAGCCTCGCATCTGTATCTCGGTCTTGACGGTGGGGTTGCGCTGCAGGCGCGAGACGCTGACGAGGTCCATGAAGTAGAACGAGAGTTCGCAGAGTTCGGGTATCTGGCTCTGGATGAAGAGCGTGGTCTTTGCGGGGTCGAGGCCTGCGGCGAGGTAGTCGAGGGCGACCTCGATGACGTTCTGGCGCACCTTCTCGGGGTTCTCGATGTTGTCGGTGAGAGCCTGTGCGTCGGCCTCGAAGACGAATATCTTGTCGTAGAGGCCGGAGTTCTGCAGCTCCACGCGGCGGCGGAGGGAGCCTACATAATGCCCGATGTGGAGCTTGCCCGTCGGGCGGTCGCCGGTTAGGATAATCTTTTTCATTTTTGGGAAAGTGTTTTCGGAGTAATCAGAGTGTTCTGAATAATCCGAGTATTCTGAATTTATTAGTTGAACATCTTATCTATTTGCTCTTGCTGGAGGATGGTAAGTATGGTTTTGCCGCTGGGGGAGAGGTTCTGTATCTCGCATTGGAAGAGGTCGCCGATGAGGGTTTCCATCTGCACGGGGGTGAGCACTTCGCCGACCTCGATGGCATTGCTGCGGGCCAGGACGAGGGCCAGTTGGTGGTGCAGGGCGTCGGCATGTCCGCCGTCCTGCTGCTTGACGGACTCCACCATCTGCTGCACGACAGCCACTGGATTGCTCTGCCCGGAGGGTGTGCCCACGATGGAGAAGCTGCCGCCGCCAAGGGGCGTGATGTCGAAGCCCAGCGCCTTTACGTCGTCGAGAATGCCTGTGAGCAGAGCGGCGTCGGATGGCGAGAGTTCGAGCAGTTCGGGGAAGAGGAGGCCTTGCGTGGCGGCTGTGTGCTCCTGCATCTGACGCATGTAGCGCTCGTAGAGGATGCGGATGTGGGCGCGCCGCTGGTCAACCATCATCAAGCCCGACTGCACAGCGGTCAGGATGTACTGGCCTTTGTACTGGAAGTGCTGGGAGCTAACCTCCTGGCTCACGGGGAAGAGGTTCTGAGTATTCGGAGAACTCAGAGAACTCGGAGGACTCAGAGAACTCGGAGGACTCGGAGGACTCGGAGAAGCCGCAGCTTGCTCGTAGAGCTTCTCCCACTGCCGCATGGGTTTGCGGATCTCGCTGTGGCTGCTGAAAGGGTTGAAGCCGGTGTCGTACTGCACGCGAGGCACTTTGACATCAGTTAGGTTGCCAGCTTGATAGGTCGGGATGTCGGGCCGCCCCTCCACATCGAACTCGATGGTGGGCACAGCGTTGAACTTGCCCAGGGCATCGCGCACGGCAGCCAGAGTGATGCTCCATATCTCCTGCTCGTTCTCGAACTTTATCTCTGTCTTGGTGGGATGTATGTTGACGTCGATGTTGGCGGGGTCAACCTGGAAGGAGATGAAGTACGGCACTTGGTCGCCCTCGGGGATGAGGTGGTTGAAGGCTTCCATCACGGCATAGTGGAAACGCGGATGGCGCATGAAGCGGCCGTTGACGAAGAGGTACTGCGAGGCGCCCTTCTTGCGTGCCGCCTCGGGCTTGCCCACGAAGCCGCTTATCTTCACCAGCGACGTCTCGACCTGCACGGGCAGGAGCTGTTCGCCGAGCCGCTTGCCGAAGATGCCAACGATGCGCTGCAAGGTGCCGCCAGCCGGCAATTGCATCAGGCTGTTGCCGTTGCTCGAAAGGGTGAAGGCGACAGAGGGATTGACCAGCGCGATGCGCTCGAAGTCCTGTATGATGTTGTTCAGCTCCGTCTGGTTCGACTTGAGGAACTTCCTTCGTGCCGGCACATTGAAGAAGAGGTTGCTGACCTCGAAGTTGGCTCCCACGGGACATGAACACACCTCCTGCGAGACGACACGGCTCCCTTCGAGGCACAGCTGCACACCCAGCTCCTGCTCCGCTGTGCGCGTCGTGAGCTTGACCTGCGACACGGCAGCGATGGATGGCAATGCCTCGCCTCGGAAGCCCATCGTCTGGAGCGTGAAGAGGTCCTCCGCCTTCGCTATCTTCGACGTGGCATGGCGCTCGAAGGCCATGCGGGCATCCGTCTCCGTCATGCCCTTGCCATCGTCGATGACCTGTATGGACGTCCTTCCCGCATCCCGCACCAGCACGTCGATGACCGACGCACCGGCATCGACAGCGTTCTCCATCAGCTCCTTGATGACGGATGCCGGACGCTGCACGACCTCGCCAGCGGCGATTTGGTTGGCGACAGAGTCGGGGAGGAGGTGAATGATGTCCATATTTCTTTCTTCTTTTTCGTTATTACGTTATAACGTGATGTCGTTATGACGGCAATTATCTGACCCCAGTCAAGAGGAAGCGCCAGAGCACCAGCAAGGCGAAGATGAGGGCGATGATGAGGGGCCAGCCCAACTTCGAGCCGCCCTCCTTGTGCTTCTGGGCGCGAGGGGTGTAGTTGATGAACTTGCCACGGAACTTGTCGGGGTCGTATGGTGCCTCGCCAGCAGGCGTCTCGCCCTGCTCACGCTTCACGTCGTCGACCAGCTTCTGCAAGCGGTCGCGCGACTCATCTGTGTAGATGCTGACTCTGCGGAAGCTGCGCGGCTTTCTGGTGGAGAAGAGTTTCATTGAGTGATTTGATTATTGGGCTTATGGGGCTTATAGGACCTATGGGTCTAATGGGTCTAATGGGGCTTCTGAGTCTAATGGGGCTTGCTGGTTCCCCTCCCCTTCGGGGGAGGTTGGGGAGGTTGGCTCGGGGGAGGTTGGTGGGGAGCTGTCTATCCCTCTTTTCTTCTTGATGTCGCTGAGCTTTTGCTTGGGGGCGACGTGGCGGGCGCTCTCCTTAAGCTCTGTGCCGGCCTTCTTGGGACGCCACACGAAGAGGTCGTTCTTGTCAACAGGCCTTATATAATCGAACCAGGCGAAGTTCGGCAGATAGTACATGCTGGGAGGGATGAGCGGAATGGGGAACATGATGCCTGAGGCAGCAGGCATCCAGATGTGGTCCACCTTCTTGTTCTTTATGAACATCTTGAGCAGAGACGTCTCGGTGTGGTTCAATTCGACCATAAGGCTGTCGTCGTCGTAAGGATAGTATTTGACGAAGACATTGCCCACCGAGGTGGTCAGGTACAGTTCGCCGTCCTTGAAATAGGAATGCATGTGATGCCCACACACTTGGTTGAAGTGAATGCTGTCGAGCTTTTCAATCGAAAGTGCCTGGCGCAGCACCTGCACGCTGTCGATATCCGTGCCGTTGAAAAAGATTTGTATCTCCTCGCCCAGCTGCTGATGTCCCTCCTGCCAAAGGATCGGGTCGCGGTACATGATGATGATGCTGTCGCGCGTGTCGTATATCATTGAGTCGCAGACAGCCTGGACATCCTTGCGGTAGGCTCGCAGGTGATGATAGCCATGCATCACATTATAGGAGGAGTCCGTGTCGATGTTGTAGGTGAAGACCTTGAAGGTGTCGGCATGGGCATACATGGTATCCTCCTGACTGTAGTCGATGGCCACAGCGCTGTCCGTTGCCATGACATAGCCCGTGATGTCCTCGTAATAGCAGTACTCGCCTGTGAACATGTTCTTGTTGACGATGTCTGTATAGACGATATTGCCAAAGGCTTCGGCAGTAGCGACACTGTCGTTCCACACCACGCTGTCGGCCACAAGACGCTTGCCGTTGTTGGTCAGGATGCTGCGGTTCAGCAGATGCGAATGCTTCGCCTGCGTGTCATAGTAGCCAAGCTCGGAATAGATATGGTTCTCTTCGTGCTCGATGTTGGAAGGGCCGACGATATGGGCGATGGCTGTCTCTGTATTGTAATGGAGGGTGTCGGAGACAAGAATCGTTTCAGGCTTGGCAGGAGGAGCGGGGTTGACCATACGGACATTGTAGTTGAAGACCGCTTCGTGTGTTGTGGGGTTGTACTCGCCCCAGTCGCTGGTCAGCTCGTTGTCATGGTCAACGACACGTCCGCCCTCGAAGTAATAGCCCAGCTCGTAGAGGCGGTCGTAGTCGAGGCTGTCGGAATAGATGGTCAGGGTGCCGTGCGTGAGCACCACATCATAGCGTGCCCTCGCCAGCTGGTCGAGTCCGTTGTAATAGAGTACTTCGCTGTCGAGCAGGAGCGTGTCGCCTTGGTTCATGTGGACATGGCCGAAAGCGTCGAAAGAGTTGGTGGACTCGTAGTAAAGGGCACTGTCGCAGTACATGAGCACGCCGTCGTGGCTGAACTGCACATTGCCCACCAGAACCTGTGCCGTCTTGGACAAGCGTTCGTCGAAGAAGAGGCGGTCGGCATGCAGCAAATGCACCTTGCTGTCGGAAGGCGGCCGCTTTCCGGCAGTCTTGCGAACCGGTGTCACCGCCATGAGCAGGCAAAGGCAGAAGAACAGGGACGCACAGAGGATGTATAGCCGCTGACTCTTCACTTTACCCAACCCTCATATTGGAAGTCGCAGTCCGTCCAGTCCGTATTGATGCGGATGTAGGTACTCTGCTGTTTCTCATGTATCCACTTCAGGATGACCTCTTCTCCCTTTTTCTCCTGCACAATGTCTTTCAGCACCTGGAAGTCCTCGGTGATGCTGGCACGGTGTGTCATGGAACGGTTCTTGAGGCGTGCAATGGCACAGACGGTCTTGCCCTTCGTGTTAATCATCGTAAAGGGCTTTGATATTTCGCCAACCTCAAGTTTCTCCACCATGCGGGCCAAATCGGAAGAATAGTCCGACAGTTCGCTCATCTCGAAGCGTGTCGTGGTCTCGCCTGTTTCCTTGTTGTTGAACAAGATGCCCCGGTTGTTGCGCGTGTCCTTGTCGTCGGAACCAAGGCGCACAGCATCCTCGAACGTAACCTTGCCACCCAGGATGTCAGCTTTCACGGAGTCGAGGACCACAAGGGCGCTGTCGATGTCGGCCTGTGCCACTTCGGGGCGCTTCAAGATGTGTCGGCACTTCATCTTGTCGCCGCGCTTTTCGATAAGCTGTATGATGTGGAAGCCGAACTCGCTCTGCGCTATCTTGCTCACCTTCTTGGTGTCTGTCAGGCCGAATGCCACACTGGCGAAGCCCGGGTCAAGCTCACCTTTGCCCATGAAAGGCATCTCACCGCCCTGACGCGCAGAACCAGGATCCTCGCTGTAGAGGCGGGCCAAGGTTGCAAAAGATGTAGAACCGCTGTTGACGCGCTCGGTATAGTCGCGCAGCAGAGCCTTGATGCGGTCTATCTCCGACTGCGGGATGCGCGGCTGCAAGACAAACAGCTGCACCTCCACCTGTGTTGGGATAAGGGGCAGGCTGTCCTCCGGCAAGTCCTTGAAATAACGGCGCACCTCGGCAGGCGTCACCTTGACCTCTTCTGTCAGCTGTTCACGCATACGACGCGCCGTTAGCTCGTTCTTATACATGTCAAAGACTTCCTCGCGAATCTGCACCATCGGCATTTTCATATACTCCTCGAGTTTCTCCTTCGAACCGGCCATCAGGATTTTCTCGTTGATGTCCTGCTCGACATATTGGTTGACCTCGGCATCGGTGACGCTGATGCTGTCGATGACAGCCTGATGCAGGAATAGCTTCTGTATGGCGAGCTGTTCGGGGATGACGCAATAGGGGTTGCCCTTTATCTGCGAACCGTACTCCAAGCGGCGCTTCTCTATTTCGGAGCGGAGTATGGCTTCATCGCCGACAACCCACACCACTTCGTCTATGACATTCTTCTGCGCCATAGAGAGCAGGCTGCAGAGCAAGGCGAGGAGGCAGAGGGAATGGCGTTTCATGGGGCTTATGGGCTTAATGGGCATCATGGGCTTAATGGGCGTTGACGGTGCTCAGCACCTCTTTGTCAATCTCGACGGTATAGCGTTTGCGCAGCTCTGCAACAAACTCATCCTCTTTGAAGCGCTGGTAGTCGTTGACCACCTGATTGCTGACATCGGTCCATTCCGCAGGGCCTTTCTTGAGCACTTTGCCAAAGACTCCGACATTGGGATAGCCCTTGACTGGTTTAAGCTCTGCCCCTTTCACCTTCAGAGCCAGGCGGTCGATGTTGCTGTTGTCGCCTTTCTTGAAGACACGACGCTCCACACGAACCATGATGCTGTCCTTGTTGAAGGTCTCGCGGATGGTAGTCATCCACTTGTCCTGTGGCAGCTTCTTGACGAGCTTCTTCACGGCCTTGACATGGGCAGGCTGCTTGCAATAATAGACCATACCGCTGAAGTGAGGTTCGCTCCAGGCGTACTGATTTTTGTTCAGCTTGAAGTAATTGGCAAGAGCCAGCGTGTCCTTGGCAGAAGGCTCCCAGATGCGGCGGTTGCACTCCTCAAAGAGAAGCAGGCCGTCGTGGTATTCCTGCACCAGATACTTCAGTTCGCTGTCCTTGGCACAGAACTCCTCTGTCTTCTCGTCGAGGATTTGCTCAACCGTCTTCTGTCCGTCGCTCTGGGTGGCAAGGGAGTCGAGCACCTGCTGTGCGAGGTGGTTCTCAAGCCCTTGTCCGTCGAGGTACTTCATAATCATGTCGTGCAGCTCTTCGTAGCTTTCAAGGTCTTTCTTGCCCATAAGCTTGACGACATCGTAGCCAAAAGGCATGAGGAAAGGTTCGCTTATCTCGTTCACCTCGAGCGAGTAGGCAACATCCTCAAATTCCTTCACCAGCTGATTAGGACCTATCCAAGGCAGCATGCCTCCACGGGCGGCAGAACCAAGGTCTTGCGACACCTGTTTTGCCAGTTCGGCGAAGTCGGCACCATCCTTCAATGCCTGATAGACGGAGTCAATCCTCGCCTTGGCTGCTGTGCGCTGTTCCTCTGTGGCATCCTGCGCCAGATGAATCAGGATGTGCGCAGGCTGCAACAGCTGCTTGCCTTCGAGACGGGCAACCATACTGTCATAGTACGCACGACATTCCTTCTCCTTTGCTCCTTCGGGCACGAGGAGCGGACGAATCTGCTGGTCGCGGTACTGGCGGAACTCTTTCTGATAGCTGGAAAGCGTATCGAGGTGGTCGTCGAGGGCGGCAAGCACCTTGAGCTTGTAATTCACGAAAAGCTCGGCATACTCCTCGACATTCTTCTTGTCGATGACACCCTCGGAGTTGTTCTTGTTGTAGTTGTATTCGAACTCGCTGCGAGTGACGGGTGCGCCGTTGATGCGCATCACGATGGGATCTTCCTGTGCGGCAGCGGTCAGTGCGATGGCTGCCAGAGCAAAACTGATTATTGTCTTTTTCATTGTTTCTTGTTTTTCTGAGTATTCTGAGTATTCTGAATAATCTGAGTATTCCGACAATGGGGTTATTGTGGTCTGCTGTAGTTGGGGGCTTCGCTGGTGATGGTTACGTCGTGGGGGTGGCTTTCCTGCACGCCGGCACCGGTGATGCGGACGAACTTGGCATTGTGGAGGTCTTCAATGGTGGCGGCACCGCAATAGCCCATGCCACTGCGCAGGCCGCCGATGAGCTGATAGATGACTTCCTGAACGGAGCCTTTGTAAGGCACTCGGCCTGCGATGCCTTCGGGCACAAGTTTCTTGGTGTCCTTGACGTTGCCCTGGAAGTAACGATCCTTGCTGCCACATTCCATCGCTTCGAGCGAACCCATGCCGCGATAGCTCTTGAACTTACGTCCGTTGTAGATGATGGTGTCGCCGGGGCTTTCCTCTGTGCCGGCAACGAGCGAGCCAATCATCACGCTGTAGCCGCCTGCTGCAAGGGCCTTCACCACGTCGCCGCTGTAGCGCAAGCCGCCGTCGGCAATGAGGGGCACGCCTGTTCCCTTGAGGGCGCTGGCGACATCATAGACGGCGCTCAGTTGCGGCACGCCGACGCCTGCCACGACGCGCGTGGTGCAGATGCTGCCTGGACCGATGCCAACCTTCACACCGTCGGCGCCAGCCTCGACAAGCATCTTGGCAGCCTCGCCTGTGGCGACATTGCCGACCACAAAGTCCACATTGGGGAACAGCTTCTTGGCTTCCTTGAGCTTCTCCACGACGAACTTGCTGTGGCCGTGTGCCGTGTCAATGACGATAGCATCCACATCAGCCTCGACGAGCGCCTTGATGCGGTCGAGCGTATCGGGAGTGACACCCACTCCGGCAGCCACACGCAGACGGCCTTTCTCGTCCTTGCACGCCATTGGCTTGTCCTTGGCCTTCGTGATGTCCTTGTAGGTAATCAGGCCGATGAGCTTGCCGGCATCGTCTAAAACAGGGAGCTTCTCTATCTTGTTCTCCTGCAGTATCTTGGCTGCTGCGCCGAGGTCTGTCTGGACGTGTGTGGTGACAAGGTTCTGGCTCGTCATCACCTCATCGACCGGGCGGTCTATGTTCTGTTCAAAACGAAGGTCACGGTTGGTGACGATACCCACCAGACGGCGCTCGTCGTCCACGACGGGAATGCCGCCGATGTGGTACTCCGTCATCAGTTCGAGCGTATCGCGCACGCTGCTGCCGCGCTTGATGGTGATGGGATCGTAGATCATACCGTTCTCGGCACGCTTCACGATGGCCACCTGACGCGCCTGCTCCTCGATGCTCATGTTCTTGTGGATGACACCGATGCCTCCTTCGCGGGCAATGGCAATTGCCATCGGCGCCTCGGTGACAGTGTCCATAGCGGCTGTCACGAAGGGAATCTTCAGCGCGATGTGGCGGGAGAACAGCGTTTCGAGTGTCACGGTGCGAGGGAGCACCTCAGAATAGGCGGGAACCAACAGGACGTCGTCGAAGGTGAGACCGTCCATCACAATCTTGTCTGCAATAAATGATACCATAACCTTATAATAAAATTTTTGCGTGCAAAGATACGAAAAAAATGCTTACCTACGACAGAGCGCATCGTATTTTTTCCTTTTATTAATATATTATGGAATAGAGGGGCGTGTTCTTTTGAGAAATTTAACACGCCTAATCGGGCAACTAGGCACACCTAATTGGGCAAGTAGGCACGCCTAGTTGGGCTGAAACTGCTGCGTCATTGGACAATCATTCTCTGCTGTTCTGCCCTTTTTGCACTTTTTTGCGACAAATTACTTGGAAGTTCACTTTTTTTTAGTACCTTTGCCCCGAAAGATACACACTTATAATCATTTTCAGTTATGCTAAGAAAAATCCGTTTGACCCTTGCCATCCTCTTCTGGGTGCTTATTACCTGGCTCTTGGTTGACTTCACCGGTACGGCACACGCCTACTTAGGATGGATGGCAAAGATTCAGTTCATTCCGGCACTGCTGGCGCTGAACGTGGGGGCACTGCTCTTCGTCGTCGCACTGACGCTGCTGATGGGGCGCATCTACTGCTCCGTCATCTGTCCACTGGGCGTGATGCAAGACGCCATCGCCTGGCTGCGGCGTAAAAAGAACAAGTACAGATACTCGCCCGCGAAGAACACGCTGCGCTACACAGTGCTCGTGCTGGCATGTGCGGCTTTGGCACTCAACGTGGCCTGGCTGGGCGGACTCATCTTCCCCTACAGCACATACGGACGCATCGTCTCGACCTGCGTCGCCCCCATTGTCAAGCTTGCAAACAACGGACTGGCAGCCATTGCAGAGCACTACGGCAGCTATGCCTTCTACGAAGTTGACGTCTGGCTGAAAAGCGTCAGTGCCCTCGTCGTGGCTCTGCTGACGTGGGGCATCATCACGGTGCTGGCTTGGAAGAATGGCCGCACCTGGTGCAACACCATCTGTCCCGTCGGCACGCTGCTCGGCCTCATCAGCAAACAGGCACGCCTCAAGATGGTCATCGATGCCGACAAGTGCAAAAACTGCCACAAGTGCGAACGCAACTGCAAGGCGGCCTGCATCGACCTCGACACACACACTGTCGATTATTCCCGCTGCGTCGTCTGCGGTAACTGCCTCGAAGATTGCAAGTTCGATGCGATGCATTTTTGTAGCGCAAAATCCTCGCCGTTCACCCCTCCTCTGGAGGGGACGGGGGAGGCTGTCGGCCGCCGTGCCGCCCTTACCAGCGTGGCATTGTTGGCCGGCACAGCCATCGCCAAGGCGCAGGCCAAGGTTGAGCCAAAGACCACCGACGGCGGATTTGCTGACATCATCAAGAAGGAAAAGCCAAAGCGCGAGAAGCTCATCACGCCTCCCGGCTCGCTCTCCATCCGCAACCTGCGCACCCATTGCACGGCGTGCCAGCTCTGCATCGATGCCTGCCCCAACAATGTCCTGCGCCCCAGCAGCAGCCTCGACCGCTTCATGCAGCCAGAGGTGAGCTACGAGCGCGGCTACTGCCGTCCCGAGTGCACCCGCTGTTCCGAGGTCTGCCCAACGTCCGCCATACAGCCCGTCACCGTAGAACAAAGGACAGCCATACAGGTGGGGCACGCCGTCTGGACGCGCGACCTCTGCGTCCCCGTCAAGGACGGCAAGCCCTGCGGACTCTGTGCCCGCAAGTGTCCGGCACAGGCCATACAGATGGTGCCGCTGCAGGCTGGCGTGCATCAGGATGGCTGGCGCTGGAAGGATGCCGACGGGCAAGAGATACCGCGCGAGAAGGTGCTGCTCATCCCCGTCGTCAACGAAGAGAAGTGCATCGGCTGCGGCGCCTGTGAGAACCTCTGTCCGTCAAGCCCCATCAGCGCCATCTATGTGGAAGGACACGAAGTGCATAAGGAGATTTGACCCCCGCCTCTTAATTCAATTGTCGTAATAACGTAATTACGTCATAACGAAATAACGAATAATTAAAAAAGAACCGTAATGAAGAAATATATCAACAGGCGAGACTTCCTTAAAGTCTCAGGCACAACGGCAGCTACGGCAGCACTGGCATCATGCGGTGTGCAAGGCGGCAGCACAGACGGCGAGGTGGACTACATGGGACACCACGAAGGTCCCGTCCCCACCGACAAGATGACCTACCGCGTCAACCCCAAGCAGGGCGACAAGGTCAGCATCCTTGGCTACGGCTGGATGCGACTGCCCAACACGAAGGATGCCGATGGCAAGGACGTGATAGACCAAGAACAGGTGAACCGCCTCTGCAAGTACGCCCTCGACCACGGCGTGAACTACTTCGACACATCGCCCGCCTATTGTCGCGGCAAGAGCGAGGAGTCGTTAGGCATCGCCCTCGAAGCCAGCGGCTATCCGCGCGACAAATACTTCATCGCCACCAAACTCTCGAACTTCTCGCCCTCGCAGTACAGCTTCGAGGAAGGCAAGGCAATGTTCGAGCGAAGCCTTCAGTTCCTGAAAACGGACTACATTGACTACCTGCTGCTGCACAGCATCGGCGGCGGAGGCATGGGACCAGTGCATCAGCGATACCTCGACAACGGCCTACTCGACTGGCTTATGGAACAGAGAGAGGCAGGACGCATCCGCAACCTCGGCTTTTCGTTCCACGGCGACGTGGCTGTCTTTGACTGGGCTTTGGCACACCACGACGAATACCATTGGGATTTCGTGCAGATACAGGCGAACTATGTGGACTGGGAGAATGAGAATGATAAGGGACGCTCCGGCAAGTACCTCTACGAGGAACTGGTGAAACGCAACATCCCCGTCGTCATCATGGAACCGCTACTCGGCGGACGCCTCTCGAAGGTGCCCGACCATGTGGTGGCGCACTTCAAGCAGCGCAAGCCGGAAGACAGTGTGGCCTCCTGGGCATTCCGTTACATCGGCTCTAAGCCTGCCGTGCTCACCGTACTGAGCGGCATGACCTACATGGAGCATTTAGAGGACAACCTGCGCACATACTCTCCCCTCGAACCGCTCACCGAAGAGGAACAGGAATGGCTTGAGGAAGAGACGGCAACGCTCATCAAGAGCTATCCCACGATTGACTGCAACGACTGCAAGTACTGTATGCCCTGTCCGTATGGTCTCGACATTCCGGGCATCTTCGTACATTATAATAAATGTGTCAACACGGGCAACGTGCCGGAGAGCCAGCAGGCAGAGAACTACGCGAAGGCGCGCCGCGCCTTCCTCGTCGGCTACGACCGCAGCGTGCCCAAGCTCCGCCAAGCCGACCACTGCGTAGGCTGCCGCGAGTGTGTTCCCCACTGCCCACAGCAGCTCGACATCCCTCGCGAACTCCAGCGCGTGGACGCCTTCGTCGAGAAGCTCAAGCAAGGAACGCTATAAACAAAAAAAGGCCCCCTTCCCGCGATTGGGAAGGGGGCCTTTGTATGATGCCTCATTTCTTTTCACTCATTGTAAAGTCTAATGTGCCGCCCTCTATAAGCTGGCGGTGCGTAAGCTTCCAGTCGGTTATCTTCTGACCGTTGAGCTTCACGCCCTTGACGTAGATGGCTTTGTCCGATTTGCGCGGCGCATTGATGGTCAGGTCTTTGCCTGTTGGCATGTGAAGCACAGCGCGACGGAACAGCGGCGTACCGATGACGTATTCTGCCGAGCCTGCATTGAAGGGATAGAAGCCAAGTGCGGAAAAGATGTACCAGGCCGACATCTGTCCGCAGTCGTCGTTGCCTGCATAGCCGCAGGGCGTGGCGTTGTAGAAGGTGCTGCGAACCTGTTCCACAAGCTCTTGCGTGCGCCACGGCTGACCGGCAAAGTTGTAGAGATAGACGGTGTGGTGGCTCGGCTCGTTGCCGTGCGCGTATTGTCCGATGAAGCCGCTGGCATTGCCGTTCACCTCGCCACTCGTCTCGGTCAGCGTGAAGTTCTCGTTGAGCTTCTGGATGAAGGGCTTCACGCCGCCGAAGAGGTTGATGAGTCCCTGCGGGTTCTGCGGCACGAACCACATATACTGCCATGCGTTGCCCTCCACAAAGCAGGGATTCTCGTAGCTCAGCGGATCGAAAGGCTCTATCCAATTGCCCTTGTCGTCCTTGGGCTGGAAGAAACCTGTGGCAGGGTTGAAAAGGTTGCGGTAGAACTCGCTACGCTTGATGAAACGCTCGTAGTCCTGCTGCTTGCCAAGCTTCTTGGCGACAGCTGCCACGCACCAGTCGTCGAAGGCTTGCTCCATAGTGATGCTGACGCTGACGTTCTGTAAGTTCTGTGGCATATAACCATACTTTTCCCACACCTCGAAGGGGCTGTTGGGATGCGTCCGCGTGCTGCTCTCCACCATAGCCTTGTAGGCACGCTCCACATCAAGCCCGGGCAGTTCGGAGAGGATGGCATCTGCCACAACGGGAATGGCATGGTTACCTATCATGCAATAGTTATCTTGTCCCCAAAGGTCCCAGATAGGCAGATAGCCGTACGTCTCGTGGTGCAAGACCATATCGCGAACGAACTGCACGGCAATCTTCGGATAGAGAAGGGTGTAGAGGGGATGGGCGGCACGGAAGGTGTCCCAGAGGCTGAAGGTGCTATGATAGCTCTGACCGGCGGGCATCTGCTTAATCTCGAAATTAGTGTCCATGTACCTTCCATCAACGTCGCTGATGGTGTTGGGCTGCATGAGGACGTGGTAGAGGCCTGTGTAGAAGATGGTCTTCTGGTCGTCGGTGCCGTCGATGTCGATGATGGAGAGTTCCTTCTCCCAGGCGTCATACGCGGCATCGACGTAGTGGTGGAAGTCCCACGACTGCGCCTCCGCCTGCATGTTCCGCCGTGCGCCGTCGTTATCGACGGCAGAGATGGCGACCTTGACCATCACCTCCTTGCCCTTGGATGGGTCGAAGGATAGAGCCGCACGCAGCGTCCGGCCGTTGATGACATCGCTCCCACCGGCATTGCGCCCGCCGTCCATCAGGATGCGGCTTGCGATGGGGCGTGAGAACTCGGCACGGAAATAGACCTTGCGAAGCTTTGCCCAGCCTGTCACGACACGGAAGCCTTCGATAGTCTTGTCGTCGATTACCCTTATCTGGCTCTGGATGATTTGATAGGCACGGCGGCCTGTGTAGTAGGCATCGCCACGGAAAGTCATGCGGTCAAGGTCGAGGATGACGGTCTGCTCCTTGCCTTCGGGGAAATGGTACAGGTGGATGCCAGCGTGGACTGTTGCCGAAAGCTCGACATCGATATTCTCGCCGCCTTTCAACTCCACCATGTAGTAGCCGGGACAGGCGCATTCCGACGTGTGCTTGAAGGGCAGGGCGAAGATGCCTTTCTTCAGCAGCTCGGGCGTGACATGCTTCGTGGTAGGCATCAGGGAAATGTCGATGAGGTCGGTACAACCCGTGCCGCTGAGGTGCGTGTGGGTGAAGCCAAAGATACTGTCCTTGTTGAAGTCATAGCCGCAGCAAGGGTCCCAAGTGACGTACTGCTCGGTCTCGGGACAGAGCTGCACCATGCCCTGCGGCATCGTGGGACCAGGGAAAGTGCTGCCGCTCAAAGCGCCGGTGTCGTCGGTCTGCGTCCCGATGAACGGATTGACATACTTTGTATAGTCGGTTGCTACGCTGCTCAAGGCAGTGCAGGCTGCCAAATAAATGATTGCTATTCGTTTCTTGTAGCACATAATTAATATAAAAAGTATTAAGATTGACTGCAAAGTTCGGGATTTCTTTTGTCATAAACAAAAAAAAGCATACTTTTGTGGCGAAATAGTTCAAGAAACGCATGAAACATCTACTTCTTTTACTGCTTGCCATATTGCCATTCCAGACATTCTCTGTTTGGGCTGCACAACAGAACCAAACACCGCCTGACGACACACTGGACGTTGACACTTTGCGTCAAGTGGAAGTGCTCGGCGATTCCGTGCTGCGCGTCAACGAAGCCATTCGTCAAACGATTGGAAGAGAGAAGGCAGCCCGCATCGGCACACTTTCCGTAAGCGATGTCATTGGTTCCAAGGCAACTGACAAGATTCTGCATCCCTTTGCCGTGAAGGACCGCAAGCGTGACAAGAAGCACGCCCGTGACCGCAAGATATTGAAGGAGTATGAGGAGCTGGGACGCATCAAGACCTTTGAGGAACTCCTCGACGAAGCCATTCGCCAGCAAGCCATCGAAGACGGCAAAGAGCCGCCCACCCGCTCGGGAAAGAAGTAACCCATAAGTCCTTTAAGACCGATAAGACCCATAAGGCCTATGATTACCTGGCATCGTCTTTCTCCTGCAATTCTTACTCTGTTAGTATTTCTGCTGGCACAGGGAGTGGGTACAATTTTGCTCCTCATCACGGGACTGCTGACATTGCCAGACTTTAACATATCCCTCGGCAATTCGCTCTTCTCGATCATCCTCATGGCTGTTGACATATTAGCTGTGCTGTGTTGCTATTTTAGCCTGCGCTACATTCGCTTCGAGACAGCCCTAAATGTCACACTTATCAGGTGGCGTCCAGCCATGCTTGGCATTGCTGGTGGCCTATTCGGAGCATTGAGCATATCCTTTCTCACTGACAACGTGGAACTTCCCGACGTAATGTTGCAAATGTCGCTGGCAATGTCGCACAGCTTCTGGGGGTTGCTTACATTGGTCATTGTGGGTCCTGTCACAGAAGAGCTACTCTTTCGGGAAGCCATCATGGGTGAGATGTTGCGCCGGGGAGCCAATCCCTGGGTGGCAATTATCGTTTCTGCATTGGCCTTCAGCACGATGCACCTCAACCTCGCCCAAGGTCTCTATGCTTTGCCGATCGGCATCTTGTTCGGCATCATATATTATAAGACAGGCAACATTGTCCTGACCTCCCTGCTCCACATACTCAACAACGGTATTGTTGCCATTCAGCTTCATACTTTCGGCGAAGACATTGCAGACATCTCCTGTGTGGAATGGTTCGGCGGCGGCATCAAAGCTTACAGCGTAATGGTGCTTTTGGGAGTGCTCTGCATTGCATTAATGAAGCGCTTCTGGGACTGCTACCTTCCCTGCGAGAGATGATAAAAAAGTATTCTATCTAAAGGAAAGCCTCCATATTGTTAGGTTAATTTTATTAAATAGCCCGTACTTTCTGTTAAATTAACTTAAACGAATCTCTCTCTTTGCTGTTATTTCCGCATGCTGTCGTACCTTTGCACAAAGTTATGCCCTAAATAAGGGTGTACTATGCTATTGAACAAACAACTTAACCAATTTTAATACTTATAAAAATGAAAAAGAAACTCATTCAATCTTTCATGCTGCTAATTGTAGCAGTCAGTGTAGGATCGTTCGTGTCTTGTAAGGACACCAACGAAGGTTTGTACACACAATTGCGTACACAAGCCATTCAGGAGAATGCGACTTTGCAGGCAGCCTTTGAGGCTCAGATTGCCGCGTTGGAAGGACAGATTACTACTTACAAGCAAGCACTCGATGCTCTCGAAGCCACTTTTGCGACATACCAGTCTTGCAATTGCGACCAGACTCTCCCTGCAACCATCAGCGGTCTGACCGCTCAGATTGCCACGTTGAACAGTGAGGTTGCGACTTTGCAGGCAGGTCTTGCAAATGCCGCCAGCAAAGATGATGTAAACACCATCAACACCACAATCGCATCCCTCACCGCACAACTTTCAGGTCTCCAAAACACACTTGACAATCTGTTGAGTCAGTTTACACCTCTGGCAACCGAGTTTAATTCCTTCAAGGGTGCGCAGGAAATTATCAATGGCACCGTAACTGACTTGCAGAATGAACTCAATCAGGTGAAGGCAGACCTTGCCAACATCAACCAGTGCCAGTGCGACTACGCATACGTTACCAGCAAGCTGGTGGAGCTTGAGACAAAGATGACGGCTGCCGAACAGAGGGTAAAAGACGCATACGACCTTGCAACCACAGCCAACACCAAGGCTGATGCTGCCAACACAACAGCCAATGCAGCTAACGCCACTGCCAACGAAGCCAAATTGACTGCACAGCAGGCACTCGACGCAGCCACTGCTGCCACTAACGCAGCCACTTCTGCTACTCAAGCTGCGCAGCAAGCTGTCACCACAGCTTCCCTCGCAGAGCAAGCAGCATTAGCCGCTGGCCTGACAGCAAACGAGGCTAAGCAGTTCGCACAGGAAGCTCAGACAAATGCAAACCTGGCTCTCCAGACCGCCAACGCTGCCAACGCCCTCGCAACGGTAGCACAGACGACAGCTGACGCTGCCCTGACACTGGCCAACGCCAACAAGACGGAGATTGAACTTCTGAAGCAAAAAGCTGCAACTATCGAACAGAACATGCAGACTCTTCAGACGCTCATCAGCCAGAATGCAGCCGCAATTGCCCAGAATGCCCAGGACATCGCCCAGAACACATCAGACATTGCCAACAACAGCACTCTGATACAGAAGAACATTCAGGACATTGCCAACAACACCCAGGAGATTGCCAACAATGCCAGCAAGATTCAGGAGAATGCCAACAAGATTCAGCAGAACGCCGATGCCATCGCTGCCATCCAGACACAGCTTGTCGGTCTGCCCGAAAAGGTTCAGCAGGCTCTTGACGCTGCAGCTGCCGCTGCTGGTAAGGCTGATGCAAACTTTGAACTCATCACAGGTTTGAGCTCCACCATTGAAACAATGAGGACAACCATCAGCGGACTTGAAGCTGCCAACGCCACCAACACAGCCAACATCAGCAACCTTGAGACTGCTATCAATGAGCTAAAGACCAACGTGCAGACTTTCAACGAGACCATCTTGGATAAAGTCACCACAAACGAGAATAGCATCACAGAACTCAGGACCAACCTCCAAAACCTCACAAACACAGTTAACCAAACTCAGACTACCATTACCCAGTTGTCCCAAAAGGTCAACACGCTGGAATCTGACCTTAACACGCTGAGAGGAGAACTCGCCCAAGTTAAGATTGACTGCGACCTCAACCTTATAGCAGCACAGAGATATGCCGACGAGGCTATAGCCGCAGCCCAGACAGCTATCCTTGGTCAAGTGGCAACAATGCTTCAGAAGTATGCCAAAGCTACCGACCTCCTGAACTATGCAACCCAAACCGAACTGAACGAGAGCAAGGAAGCACTGAACAAGAGAATCACGGAGCTGATGACACAGATGCTCCAAGAGTTCCGCACAGAGGATGGTAAGATTGCCGATTTGGCCACACTTCTGAGCGCAAAGATTTCAAGAGACTCTACAGACATTGCATGGCTGAAGGAGGCAATTAAGCAGCTCAACGGCAAGTTTGATAACTATGCCACAAAGGAATCCCTGCAAAGCTGGTTCGAAAAGATTACCAACCTTGAGACTCAAATGGCTAACCTGGACCGCGACCAACTCATTAGCGAACTCACCGAAATCATCACCAACGACATTCTTGACACCACCGACCCGGATGGACTCGGAAGCCAAATACAGTTGATTATTAACCAAGCTCTCAGAGACAGTTCATACATCAGTGAAATTGCAGATCTCGTTCAGCCTCTCATCGATACCGCCGAGTACAACGACAGCGTTCTTACAGATTCTGTCAAGAATCACTATGCAGACATTGTTGCCCTGACCAAGCGCGTTGAAGCCCTCGAGAGCTCCACCGTAAAAATAGAGGACTATAAACTTGACAAAGAATCTATTTGGAAACAGATTAACACCAACGAGACCAACATTAGTAATCTCAAGACAACTGTAAAAGACATCACAGACAATATCATCCCAGGCTTGCAGCAGGACATTAAGAAACTGCAAAATCGCATGACAGCGGCAGAAGGGAGACTTGACAATGTTGAAAAAGATATTCAACAGATCAACAAGGATGTTGCAGCCGTACAGAACCAGCTGGCTAAGCAAGTGACTGGCATTATCATTCAGGGCACCAAGAATCCGATGTTCGGCACGTTCAACCTGCCTATCGATGTTCAGTCCAACCTCCTCATTGCCTACTATGGTGTGCCTTTCAGCTCATTTGAATTCCCCACCGACGACACAGCTCCTTACGGAGTACGTTCAGACCAGGCACTCACTTCTGACGAAATTAACATGCTCCTCGGACTTGGTCTGGAACAATATGAGCATCGTGCCAACATGCCTCTTCTGTCCTCCGCGGAAGGCAATGCCGGCAAGGTTTACATGACCATCAACCCCAACACAGCCGACCTTGAAGGACTTGAGCTGAGCCTCGTGAACACTCAGGATAAGGAATCACCCATCAAGCTGAAACCCATCCGCAAGAGCGACGAAAAGCTGCAGTTCGGCTACACCCGTGCCGACAATGGCTTCTATGAGGCCGACGCTTATGTGACAAACGCAACCGTCATGACCGAGGACAATGGCATACCTCTTACCAAAGAAGATATCAGAACTGCATTCGGCGGTATTAAGGATAAACTTACTGCCATTTTGAACAGGAAAGCTAATGAAAAAGGTGAACTTCAGATAGGCCAGATAGCATCCGATGTTTACAATGTGATAAACAAGATGAAGATGGATAGGACAGGCCTGAAGTGTACTTACACCACCACAGATGCAAGCGGTGCAGAGCAGAAACATTCTGTTTACTCCGAGTACAACTTGGGCGCAACATTCATCAATCCTCTCAGCTTGGACTATGGTAAGGATTTCGACTATGTCACGATGCCTGGCTATGAAACAGTGGAAAACTTTATTAACAATCTTGCTCAGAAAGTAAAAGATAAGGTTCATGTGGCATGCGACAGAATCACTCATGCACAAATTGTTAACATGATTCTCAACTTCCAGATTAATAGGATTGAGGCTCCCGACCTTCCAACGAATCTTGTAAACTACCCACAGCCCGGAGATCTTAATCAGGATTGCGGTAAGTTCTATCTGAAGATGGACACCACCTTCACGATGGATGGTATCTCTTACTTCCTGCAGATTCCGGTAGATGCACAGCGAGTTCCTGTTAAGTTCGCAAATGATCTGAACATTGGCGGAACACCGATAACAGTTCCTGATGCCGACGCAGTTAACGTCCGTCCTTTCAGAAGCACCTACAATCAGGATAATGAAGGAAAGCCTACAGACCTCATCACCCTTACAAAGCCCACCGTTGTAGTCTGGAACAATGAGACAACAGGAAATGTTGAATCAATACTCGTTATTCCTATGAAAGACCATCAAGGTTCAATCAAAGGATATGTCCAAATTGATATGGAAGCCACTATCGAGACTACGGTTGCCGGTGGCAAAATTACACTCAAAACAGAAGATGCAACAGACGTTGCCACGATTGCCGGAGGTGTCCTCACGCCCACAAGCACACAATATGTTAACATGACAGAGGTTTACTACGCTGGCACGACCGACGGCAAAGAGTTCCATCTCGCGTTCCACTACGACCTGCGCGACGCAGCCGAACAGCTTTGGGGTCTTGCACAGGGTTCTATCGAGGACGTTAACGATTTGCTCCAAAGAGTTCAAAAAATTATTGATGAAGCCAGAAATGTTGTTGAGCAAATCAACAACTACATGGGCCCGGGTGGCAAGATTGACCAGACCATCGACAATGCTGTAAATACCTATCTTATTAAGTATCTCGACAAGGTCAACGATTTAGTTGTTGGTTTCGTCAACTCCATCAACCGTCGTCTCCAGCCCTTCATGGTTGCACGCACGAGCAAGGGCTTCAAGCGTGTGAGCGAGATTAAGGCACAACCTACCGTGCTGTCATCCGACGTAGAACTCTTCCCCACCACGAAGACCATGGAACTCCTCGTTCCTATTGCAAGGAAGCACGTTGCTGTGACCAACGTCTTCAGGGGTAGCGCAAGCGCCCAGGATGGTAATAACGATTGCATGGACAAGTTGGAAGCAGCCAACTCCGGTTATCTCAACAAGGTATTTGATGGCAACAAACGTTATGTTAAAGCAACTGGCTTGGTAAGTGGTTATGTTTACGAGATTGCTTACTCAGTCCTCGACTTCGACGGTAACATGTCAACCCACAGGTACTACATCAGAATTGAGTAAAAGCGCTTTATAACCAGTAAACCTGTTTTATAAACTGAATAAAGAAACAAACAGTTATGAAACTTAAGAAGATATTTATGTCAGCTGCACTGCTTGCCGGATGCCTTACCGCATCCGCGCAGCAGCCGCAGGCTGCAGAACAGCCCGCAGAGGCATTCCATCCTCACGGGTTTATTCAGGCTCAAGTGGGCGGCCAGTACACTTTGGGCGAAGTTGATTTTAGCGACCTTCTCTCTGGAAACTTCCAGGTGGCAGGCGGCTACTATTTCACTCCCGTATGGGGTTTGCGCCTGGCTATCGACGCATGGCAGAGCAAGGGCGGCAGCGACCTTAACTATTTAGGGCTTGGAGTCAAGACATGGAAGTACAACTTCATTGCTCCCACTCTCGACGTGACCTGCGACTTGACTAACTGGATTTGCGGCTACAAGGCAGACCGTGTCTGCAACTTCGGTCTGCTGGCAGGCATCGGTGCAAACATCGGTTGGGACAATGGTGAGGCAGCAGCCGTCAAAGGCCTGATTGCCGTCACCCCGATTACAGCCCTGCGCACCGTTCCCATGGAACATCAGATGACTTTGCTTTGGCGCGACACCAAGACACGCTTCGTAGGCAGATTCGGTGCTTACCTTGACTTCAACGTAAGCCGCCGCGTTGCCCTCGGTCTCGAGGTGAACGCCAACGCTACTTCCGACCACTACAACTCCAAGGATGCCGGCAATGCCGACTGGTATTTCAACGCACTGGCAGGCGTCAAGGTGAGGATTGGCAAGCTTGGCAAGAAAGTCACCACAACCGATGCAGCTCCCATCGTAGTAGAAAAGATTGTGGAGAAGATTGTGGAGAAGCCTGTTGAAGTCGAGAAGATTGTCTATAAGGAGCCAGAGGCACCGAAGCGTGAGCCACTGCGCCGCGACATTTTCTTCACACTCCGTGGTTCAGAAGTCAGCAGGACCGAAATGGCAAAGGTGGAGGATGTTGTTGCTTACCTCAACAAGTATCCCGAAGCCAAGGTCAGCGTCACCGGTTATGCCGACAAGGGTACAGGCAACGCAAGACTTAACGTCGGCTATGCCCAGAAGCGTGCCCAGGTTATCGCCAACCTGTTGACGAACAGGTTCGGCATCTCCCCCAGCCGTATCACGGTAGACAGCAAGGGTGACACCGTTCAGCCTTACGAGCAGAACGACCTCAACCGTGTCACCATCTGTATTGCTGAATAACTATTGACAAACTGCAAACCATCAACTTCCCCCCGTCATTCTGCCCAAAGCGTAGTGACGGGGGGATGAATTATCATTTATGAAAAGACTTCAGACATTTTTCCTTTTAGCCACCACATGTGTGGCAACAGCTTTTGCACAGGATAGCGGGACAGGTTTCGTGGGCAACGACTACTATCGTATCCACAACTTTGCCACAGGTCGCTACATCTATGTGACCGACAACAAGGACAACTATGACATCACCCACGACCAAGAAGACTTTCAGGCTATCCAACTGTGGAAGGATGCCAACAAGGCAATCAGCGCCCCTGCCAGCGTCATCTACATTAAACAGGTCGGTAGCCAATATGACCTTATGGCACAAGGCTCTGGTGTCCATGCGCTCACCGGCTATTATGTCAATGTCAATTCAAAGGGTAACGGCGTCTATGAGGTCTATGCCCAAAAAGACGGTGTTACGAAGTACCTTTCCGACGACAGGACAAGTGACAGATATGACCAAGGCAAGATGGGCACAGGTGGCAAGCTCAATTATCGCAGATGGGTTGTTGACAAGATAGAGACAAACCATGCCACCAACTACGTTGGCATAAAACCCACCATCGAACTGAATGGCAAGTACTACCAGCCGTACTATGCATCCTACCCCTTCAAGGCAGCCTCCCCCGACATGCACATCTACTACGTCAGCATGACAGACGGCGACATGGCGCTCCTGCAAGAGATCGAGGGCGAGGTTCCTGCCAGTACGCCAGTCCTAATCGAGTGCACGTCTGCCAACACTTTCGACAATCGTATTGAGCTTCTCGCTTCCACATCAGCAACCGTCACAGGCAACAAACTTGCCGGTGTCTATTTTTGCAACGGTGAACGTCCGAAGAGTTCGACAGATGCATACAAGATATTTGATGCCGCCAAGATGCGCATCTTCTCCGTTGAAAACGGTAAGCTGGTTCTGACGGACAATGCACCAGACCGCCTCGCAAACACAGAGGTGAACAACTATACGACATGGGAAACAGAGTGGGTGAAATGTATTCCAGCCAACACCTGCTACTTCAAGGCCAATGCCTCCACGCCCAGCGTGATTGAGCTGACATCCGACCCGACAAGCATTGGGACAATCGGCGGCAACACCGAGAAGCAGCAAGCAGAGGGTGTCTATTCTCTCAGCGGCACACGGCTCCGCACGACGAACAATGTGGAAGGTCTGCCTGCAGGTCTGTATATCGTAGGCGGCAGGAAGATGACCGTGAAGTGATAACGGGATAACGGCATAAGCTATGAAGAAACTCGGAGCATTCCTTATCATGCTGTCGGTAGCGGCAGGCATGCAGAGTCAGGACAAAGCGTCTCTGCTGTCGCGGATGAACGAGAAGGACATCCTTAACCACATTGATGTGGGCGTGAACGCCGGCACCATGGGTATTGGCGTTGATGTGGCAGTGCCTGTTGGCAAGTATGTCCGCGTCCGTGCGGGCTACAACTACATGCCGCGCTTCTGCATCCATTCCGATTTCTCCGTCCAGACAAGCAACGGCGGCGGCATAGGCGGCAGCATACAGAAGTTTATCAACAAGAAAGACAAAATCTACGACAAACTGGAGCAATATAATATCGACATCACTGATCCGGGTTTTTCACAGCAGAAGGCATGCTTGGACAAGATTACCAACGGAAGCCTGCAGCTGAAAGACTATGTCACAATGGGACTCAAGCCGAACCTGCACCAGTTCAAGTTCCTGGTGGATGTCATGCCTTTCAAGAACAACAAGCACTGGAGCTTCACAGCAGGCTTCTTCGTAGGTCCCTCCGACATGGCAGAGGCATGCAACCTGGACAGTGAGACTGCCCTTCTGGAAGCTGTCGACGCATACAATGACTTTTATATCAAGTACATTAGTTCCGGCAAGGATATTGGTTTTGGCAACGATAACAGTCCTGTAAGCGGTGAAATTCCCGAAATCACGAAGGTTCTGACGGACAATGGCATTGCCGGCTTCAAGTTGGGACAGTTCAAAGACGGAGACCAAGCCATCATGGTGCCTGGCAAAGGCGGCGTGGCGCGTGCCGAGATGAGGGTGAACAAGGTACGCCCTTACTTCGGCATCGGCTACAACACGGCTCTCTCGAAAAACGAGAAATGGAAGCTGACAGTGGATGCAGGTGTCATGATTCTCGGAAAGCCCGGCGTGTATGTTAATAATGTATATAAGATTAACACCAGCCTCATCGACACAGCCAACGAGTACTACGACATCATACGCCCCAACGCGGACTGGACAGACTATGTGGTCGACATGCCCTTGCAGAACGTCAATATGGTCACTGACCTGCACAACATCAGCGGCAAGGTGGGCGACATGGCCAAAACACTCTCCAAGTTCAAGGCCTATCCCAACATCTCGGTAAGTGTTTCTTACAGGATATTCTAACAGAAAAAGTCAAGCCTCCCCGCGAAAGGGGAGGCTTGATTGCTTTCAGAAGGGACCGCAGCCCATGCACGAAGTAGTGGTCAGGGCGGTCAGGAAAGCGGTGAGCGCGGCTACTATCATCTTCGCCACAAGCTCTACGATGTTGTTCTTCTTCATTGTAATCTGATTTTATACTCTAAACATTGTTTGTTATTTCTGTGATTTCTGTGTGAGATAGAGGCAGAAGCCACGGACGATGGTGGCGTCGTCGAGGATGACACCGCACTCCTGGCGTGCCATTGCGCGGATGAGCAGGGGCCAGTCCCTCTCCGTGAGACGCTCGTTGCCGCCGAAGCCCGTCCAGAGGCAGACATTGCGGATGTAGCGCTCTGTGTCGTTTTCTGAGGGCGGTGCCCAGCGGCGGACGATGTCCCTGATGCAAACCGCTTTGTACCTCTTGGCGTATGTGCGCAGAATGCAGCAGGCGGCGCGGATGCCCCACTCCATAGAGACAAAGCAACAGAAAGCCGACTCCGCACTTTCACTTTTGGAAAGTTCACCAAGCCACCTGGTAGTGGGAACATATCTGATGTTCAAGGGATTGTTGTTACGAATACCTAAGGAAACCATATTCTTAATTTAGAATAATAATGGTGAGATACTGCCTCCTCCCAAGGCACTCCCCAAAAAGGTGGAGCGGGGAGGAGGCTAACCTGTTTACTCAAGTCCGTGGATGGTCTCCTGGTTCTTGATCTCCTTCTGGGCATTAGCCTGCGCCAGACGGGAGGGCACGAGCTGGAAGGTGGCACTGTTACGGAGATTCATGAAATCCTTGCCCGGGTTCCAGCGCACGTTTACCTTCTCGATGTTGGCGGCGGAGAAGTCCTCGGTGTCAACCGCGCCCTTGGTCTTGAGTTCGACACGGAAGCTGCCCAGCTTGCCGAGCTGGACGAGCTTACCGTCGAGGAGCTGTTCGCGCAGGCAGTCAACGATTTCGAGGGCAACCCCCTGAATGGTGCCGCGGGAGAAGCAGCTGCCGTGGCTGGCGATGTGCTCACAGAAGCTGTCGAGAGTCATGACACTGGCACACTGCGAGTTGCCGTAAGCCTTGGTCTCGGTGATGTTTTCCTTCTTGGTGCCGGGCTTGGTGCCCATGATTGCGATACTGTAGTTAATCATAATAATAAATGTTAAGGGGTTTAATAACTGAAAGATTAAAAGGATTTTTGAAGCGCTTCTGTCTATATATACAGCACACCCCACTTTTTGTAAACCCCAAAGAACAACTATTTTCAAAGAACAGCACAAAAAACCACAGACACATTATATATATTAACGCGCCCGCACACGCATAAAAAAAGTCCGTGGACTTATGGTAATAAGAACGTGTACTTATGGCGATAAGTACAGGGACTTATGAAGATAAGTACAGGGACTTTTTAGGGCACAAAAAAAGCCCCTTTCCTCGGCAGGAAAGGGGCTTGTGTGCGAGAGAGGCTTCTCTTTAGAATGCCAGCTCGGAACCAGCCTTGAACTTAACCACCTTCTTTGCGGGGATGGTGATGGCCTTCTTTGTGGCGGGGTTGACACCCTTGCGAGCGTCACGCTTTACAACGGAGAATGTGCCGAAGCCAACGAGAGCAACCTTTTCACTCTTCTTCACGGCAGCCTTGATAGCGTCCAGAGTTGCATCCAGAGCCTTCTTTGCGTCAACCTTGCTCATGCCAGCGCCCTCGGCGATCTTGGCAACTAATTCAGTCTTGTTCATAAAAAATGCGTTAAGTTGTTTGTAATTAGGTTATTTAATACACTGTTTATTGCACATTTGCATGACAAATTTATGTAAACTTGCCCGAACAACAAAGCTTTTCTTGAAAAAAATGCAATAAATAGTGAAAAAACCTTATATAAAGCCTGTTTTGCCCCATTATTATGCCTATTTTTCGTACCTTTGCACGCAAAATAAAGAAATTTCGACATACAAAGATGAACACAATGCCTCCTATAACGAAAAACCTGCTCATCATCAATGTGCTGTGCTTCTTCGCCAGCCTTGCCTTCGCCTCCCATGGCATGGACTTCGATGAGATTTTCGGCCTGCACTTCTTCCTTGCCAGCGGCTTCCGTCCCTGGCAGCTCTTCACATACATGTTCATGCACGCAAGCTGGCAGCACCTCTTCTTCAACATGTTCGCCGTCTGGATGTTCGGGCGCATCATGGAGCAGACGATGGGGCAGAACCGCTTCCTCTTCTACTACCTGACCTGCGGTCTTGGCGCCGGACTGGCACAGGAGCTGGTGCAGACGATACAGTACTGGTACTTTGGCTTCGGCAGCTACGAGCAAGTCAACTTGGGCGGTGCCCTCGTTCCGATGGCCGACTACCTGAACCGCTGGAACACGGTCGGCGCGTCGGGCGCCGTCTATGGCATCCTGCTTTCCTTCGGCATGACGTATCCTAACGAGCGGATGTTCATCTTCCCGCTGCCCGTGCCCATCAAGGCGAAGTTCTTCGTGATAGGCTATGCCGTCATCGAACTGCTGTCCGCCCTCTCGCAAAAGGGTGATGGCGTGGCGCACATGGCTCACCTGGGCGGCATGCTCGTAGGCTTCCTGCTGCTCCTGTACTGGCGAGGCGGAAGCGGAGGCGGTAAGCGCGGCGGCTACAGAAGCTATCACACCAGCAGCGACTCGTGGGACAACTTCCGCCAGTGGTTCGCCTCGCTGTTCAAGAAGAAGGAACCGCACATCGACGTCACCTACGGCGGACGCTACGGACAGGAAGCCGCCTACCGCCAGCAGAAGAAGCAGGACGAGGAGGAACTCAACCATATCCTCGACAAAGTGAAGAAGAACGGTTACGACGGACTCACACCCGAAGAGAAACGCCGCCTCTTCGACATCAGCAGGAAATAAAAACGATAGGATAATAAAACTACGGATTACGCTGATTAGCTTTCTTACGAAAGCCACGTTCGGACGGAGACTAAAGAGTCGTCCACGACTCTAATCCGTGAAATCCGTCAAAAATTGGCGATATAGCAAAGAACATCAGCTGATAAAATCCGTGTAATCCGTGGTTAAAAAAGACCTGATATAAATCAATGTTCCGTTGTCTGAAGCGAATATCGGTTGGCCTCGTGCTGGGCGCCAACCTCTGTACCATACTGCTGATGTGGCTGTGCGTAGCGCTGACCTTCGTCTCGCCGGAGCTTATTCCGCGCTTCTCCCTCCTGACGCTGGCATTTCCCGTCTTCCTCTGCGCCGACGCGCTCTTCCTCGTGTTCTGGCTGCTCTTCCACGCCCGTCTGGCCTGGGTGCCCATTGCCGGAGCGCTCGTCATCGGCGGCTACATTCTCGACTACTGCCCACTGCACCTCGGAAGCAGCGAAGAGCCTGCAGACAGCACACTCTCCATCATATCCTTCAATATCGGCCACATGACGACCGACGAGCAGCGTTCCGAACTCCTCAGCTTCCTAAACATTGCCGATGCCGACATCGTCTGCCTGCAGGAAGCAGGGAAGTTCTTCAATACCCGCCAAGAATGGCTCGACTCCGCAGGCTACGACATACGGCAAAGCAGCGGCGTAGCCTTCCTGTCGCGCCTTCCCTTCCTGGGCGACACCATACACATTGCCTACCCCACCCGAAGCAACCACAGCTTGGCCTGCTGGATAGGCTGTGGCGGCGACAGCCTGCTCATCATCAACAACCATCTGGAAAGCAACAAGCTGAGTCCGGAAGAGAAAAACGAGTACACCAACGCCATCATAGAGCCGCACCGCCAAACCATAAAAAACAGTTCGCACGTCCTGCTGGGAAAGTTGAGCGAAGCCGCCGCCTACCGGGGACCGCAGACCGACAGCATCTGCGCCTTCATCGACCGCAATGCTCGTCATTCCATCATCCTCTGTGGTGACCTCAACGATACACCCATCTCCTACACCTACCAGCGGCTTGCACGCCGCCTCACCTCAGCCTACCGGCAGACAGGCAGCGGACCGGGCTTCACCTATACCCAACGCTCCTTTCCCGTGCGCATCGACCACCTCTTTGTCTCTGAGGACTGGACATGCACCTCGTGCCGCATCGACCGCACTGTTTCTTCCTCCGACCACTATCCGCTCATTGTCCGATTAAGCAAAAAAGTACGTTAAACCATCTTTTTTGCATAAATTTTCTCCCTTTTTCTCTTTGTTTTGGGAAAAAGTCGTATCTTTGCACGCTCATTGACATAACTAATGTAGAAAAACATATAAATAACATTAAATAATTCAATCAAAAATGCAAAACAAAGGATTTGTAAAGGTTTTCGCGGTTCTGCTGACACTGGTGTGCCTCTTCTATCTGAGCTTCTCCGTCGTGACCAATCACTTCGAGAGCAAGGCTGAAGCCCTCGCACAGACCGAAGGTCAGGCTGCCGCCGACCGCTATCTGGACTCACTGCTCAACAACAAGGTTTACTGCAATGTCTGGACATTGAAGGAATGCCGCGAGATGGGCATCGGACTGGGCCTGGATCTTAAGGGCGGTATGAATGTCATCCTCGAAGTCAGCGTGCCCGACGTCGTCAAGGCACTTGCCGACCACAAGGAAGAGACCGATGAGAACTTCCGCAAGGCCGTCGAACAGGCGACCAAGGAGGCTGCTGCCAGCCAAAACGACTTTATTACCTTATTCATTAAGGATTACAAGGCTCTGGAACCCAACAAGGCTCTGGCCGAACTCTTTGCCACACAGCAGCTGCGCGACAAAGTGACCACCAAGAGCACCGACAAGGAAGTGGAGAACGTGCTCCGCGCCGAGGTGAAGAGCGCCATCGACAACTCTTACAACGTGCTCCGCACCCGTATTGACCGCTTCGGCGTCGTACAGCCTAACATCCAGGCCCTCGAAGGCCAGGAAGGCCGCATCATGGTGGAAATGCCTGGTGTGAAGGAACCCGAACGCGTGCGTAAGCTCTTGCAGGGCAGCGCCAACCTCGAGTTCTGGGAGACCTATAACACACAGGAGATTGTTCCCTTCCTGGTTAATCTCGACACCAAGCTCGCCTCCGTACTGAGCGGCATCAAGGACGAGACACCTGCCGACTCTGTAGAGGCTGTGGCTCACACCGACGAGCTTGCCACTGAAGCACCCGCCGACACAGCCAAGGCTGCCGCCGACCTCGCTGCCGCCGTGGCAGAGACTGGCGACGAGACTCCAACAAGCGTTTCCGCTGCCGACATTGAGAAGGCACACAAGCAGCATCCCCTGCTGAGCCGCTTGCAGCTCGCACAGGGCGCTTACGGCTGCGTAGTTGGCTTTGCCAGCAAGCGCGACATGGACGACATCGACGAGCTTCTTGCATCGCCCGAGGCTAAGGAAGTTCTTCCCTCTGACCTCCGCCTCAAGTGGGGCGTGAAGGGCATGGGCGAAGGCGCATACGCCAATGTCTATGAGTTGTACGCCATCAAGGTGACAGAGCGTAACGGCCGTGCTCCTCTCGAGGGCGACGTCGTGACCGATGCCAGCGACTCATACGACCAGCGCGGCATGCCTTGCGTCAGCATGAAGATGAATGTGGACGGCGCACGCCGCTGGGCAGCCCTCACCAAGGCCAACCTGAAGCGCAGCGTCGCCATCGTGCTCGACGACAACGTATATAGCGCACCCACCGTGCAGAGCGAAATCACTGGCGGCAACTCTGAGATTACCGGTCACTTCACAGCCGAAGACACCCGCGACCTCGCCAACGTGCTGAAGTCGGGTAAGATGCCCGCTCCTGCAAAGATTGTCAGCGAGGAAATCGTAGGCCCGTCGCTCGGTGCAGAGTCCATCCGCCAGGGTATCTGGAGCTGCGTCATCGCCTTCGTCATCCTCATGGTTTACATGATTACGATGTACGGCTTCATCCCCGGTATGGTTGCCAACTGTGCCCTCATCCTCAACCTCTTCTTCACCATCGGCGTCCTGACCAGCTTCCAGGCTGCACTGACCATGAGCGGTATCGCAGGTATGGTGCTGTCGCTTGGTATGGCAGTGGATGCCAACGTGCTCATCTATGAGCGCACGAAGGAAGAGATGAAGGCAGGCAAGAAGGTGCGCGAGGCTCTTTCTGCCGGTTACAGCAACGCCTTCAGCGCCATCTTCGACTCTAACCTGACATCCGTCATCACAGCCATCATCCTTTACTACTTCGGCACAGGTCCAATCCGCGGCTTCGCTACGACACTGCTCATCGGTATCTGCGTCAGCTTCTTCACCGCTGTGTTCCTGACACGTGTCGTTTACACTCAGGTGATGGAGAAGGACAAGTGGCTCGGACTCACCTTCCGCACCGCCATCGGCGACAAGATTTCCTTCCAGAACCCTGCCTACAAGTTCATGAATGCCTACAAGCGTAGCTTCACCATCTTCGGCGTGTTGGCAATCCTCAGCGTTGTCTTCATGTTCACACGCGGCTTCAGCAAGAGCATCGACTTCACCGGCGGTCGCAACTTCGTTGTGCTGTTCGAGAACCAGGTGCAGCCCGAGACCGTTCGTGGTCTGCTGGCCGAGGCATTCCCCGAAAGCAACACCAGTGCCATCGCTCTGGGCACCGAGGGCAAGACCATCCGTATCTCTACGAACTATCGCATTGAAGAGGACGGCATCGAGGTGGACAGCGAGATAGAAGAGAAGCTCTTCAACACCCTGAAGGGCGGCGGTCTGCTGGCAGGCGACCTCACCTTGGAGAACTTCATCAACCGCGACGAGCGTGCCGGCGGCTCCATCATCAGCAGCCAGAAGGTAGGTCCCTCGGTGGCTGAGGACATCACCTACGGAGCCATCTGGAGCGTCATCCTCGCCTTCATCGCCATCTTCGTCTATATCTTCATCCGCTTCCGCAACCTGTCGTTCTCCTTCGGTGCCATCACCGCACTGTTTGTCGACATCATCCTCATCCTTGGCATGTACAGCATGTGCTGGGGCTGGATGCCCTTCTCGCTGGAGATTGACCAGACGTTCATCGGCGCTGTGCTGACCGCCATCGGTTACTCCATCAACGATAAGGTGGTTGTCTTCGACCGTATCCGCGAGTTCCTCCACCTGCACCCGAAGCGCGACAAGCAGGAACTGTTCAACACCTCGCTGAACAGCACCTTGAACCGTACCATCAACACCTCTGTCTCTACGTTCATCGTACTGGCAGTCATCTTCTGCCTGGGCGGTGCCAGCATCCGCAGCTTCGCCTTCGCAATGATACTCGGTGTCGTATTCGGTACGCTGTCGTCCATCTTCGTGGCAGCTCCTACGGCTTACCTCACCAGAGGCAAGAGCATCGTGGAAGAGCCGGAGAAGAAGTAATCACGAAAGCTTCTTACCTTTTTAATAATGAGTGCCGCAGCATTGCCAGTCAGTACTGCGGCACTTTCTGATTATAATACATTATATATAATATAAAGGAAAAATGAGAAAGTATTATTCCCTTGCCGCACTTGCACTGGTGGCATCCCTGTGTCTGCCGATGGATGCTCAAAGCCTCAAGCTGAAAGGCATCGGCCACAACAACCGCTACGACGACGGAGAGCAGATGACCTCGACCTACTTAGGATGGAACGCTGAACTGAAGAAGTCTATCTTCATCGTCGACAACGGCATCTATGCCATGAACTACGACGGCACAACGCTCGGCACCCCCTTCAAGGAGCCTCCTGTGGTAGCCTCTGAAATCAAAGGCAACAACGAAAAGGAGATTTGGGCCGACAACTTCAACATGATGTACGGCAACAGTGGCGCTGCATACATAAACGGAAAACTGGTGACGGTGATGTCGCGCGACGAGCAGTCCACCACCGACGAGGAACTCTTTGCGGTGCGCGTCTGGGATGCAACCACAGGTGATCTCCTCTCCACGGAAATCAAACCGAAGAGCGCAACGCTGGAGAGCGCAGGCATGAGCTACAACCCCAAGGACGGCAAGGTCTATGGTCTCTTCTACATGACAGGGCAGAGCTTGCCCGACTATATCACCAGCGACCCAGACTACTTCGAGGACCAAGATGCCGACATGACCGACGGCGACGCTGGCTACTGTCTCTGCACCATCGACCTCTCCACCATGAAGGTGACACCCATCACGCCAGGACTTTACTACTATAACTTCGTCACCTTCGCCATCAATAGCGAGGGACGAGCCTTTGCTATGACCAGTGGCGGTGCAAACGGCTACATTGACGAAGAAGGCAAGATGCGCAACATGGATGGCGAACTTACAGGCGCACAGCTTTGGGAGTTCGACCTCACGACTGGCCTGCTGAAAACCGTTGCCGTGGAAAAGTTTGACACGGACGGTGAGCCATACACCGACCAGGAGCCTCTTGTGCCTGCCACGGGCTATTGTTCGCAGTATCGCCGTCAAGCAGCCTGCTTCGCGGGAAGCAATCCCAACAAAATGTATTGGGTGGGCTACTTCAACAGCGGCAAGGGCGTCAACAGCTGGGGGTCGTGGAGTTCACTCCCCGACAAAGAATGGCGCACCAACGGCAAGTACGACACAGCCCTCTACGAGATTGACGTCAACACGGGCGAGGCAACACGTCTGTCGAAGATAACCAACCGCTGGATATTCTCTGCCCTCTGGATTGATGGTGACGACCCCAGCGATAATGCGGAGGTTGATCCCTTCAGTGGCGACGACACGCAGCCCACCGACGGCAACTACATCGCCCTGCAACATGCCGAGAACGGCAGCATCTGGCAACAAGTGGAGATAGGCAAGCAATATACCTACTTCCTGCAACCCGCCGAGGGATGGAAGCTGCACAGCGTGACCTTCAACGACTACGAACTGACCATAGTGGACAACACTGTGACAACACCTGCAGTCGGTGCCGCCCTCAACAGGCTCATCGTCACCTTCGAGGAAATGGACCCCACCATGATTCAGGAAATTGCACCCACCAAGCAGCCTAAAGTGCTCGGAACCAATGGTGGCCTGCACATCAGCAACGCCACTGCCGGTGACATCCTTACTGTTTACGACATCAACGGAAACCTCGTTCGCCAGCAGAAGCTTAACGCCACCGAAGCCGACATCACCCTCAACAGCAACGCCCTCTACATCGTCAAGGTCGGTGCAAAGGTGGTGAAAGTACGCCTCTAAAGGCACTGCATCAGAAACCCCAATACTGACAAAAGCACAAAGCCATGAGTCCCAACGAACTCAATGAACTGATGGAGCAGACGGTAGAGCGTCTCTCGAAGCCCGATGCCATGTATGGCCTTTTCTGCGAAACAGGCGACGGCGACCCGCTTCCGTCCGCTCCGGCATTGGCCGAGATTGTCGACCTCTGCCGAGCCATCCTTTTCCCCGGCTTCTATGGGAAATCGACGTTAAGCAGCAAGACGGTTGCCTATCACATCGGCGTCAATCTGGACCGTCTCAGCCATCTGCTCACACAGCAAGTGATAGCCGGGCTGTGCTTCCAGAAGGAAACAACGAGTAACAGTCGATGTGAGCTGACAGAGAATGCACAGGCCATTGTGGCTGAGTTCATCACCCGTCTGCCGGAGCTGCGCCGCATCCTTGCCACGGATGTCGAGGCGACCTACAACGGCGACCCTGCAGCTGAGTCCTACAGCGAAATCATCAGCTGCTATCCTGTCATCAAGGCCATCACGGGCTATCGCATCGCCCACGAGCTGCTGTTGCTGGGCGTGCCTCTCATTCCGCGCATCATCACGGAGATGGCGCACAGCGAGACAGGCATCGACATTCACCCAGGCGCACAGATAGGGCATCACTTCACCATCGACCACGGCACAGGTGTCGTCATCGGTGCGACATGCATCATCGGCAACTATGTGAAGCTGTACCAGGGCGTCACGCTTGGCGCGAAGAGCTTCCCCCTCGACGACAACGGCAACCCCATCAAGGGCATTCCACGTCATCCCATCCTCGAGGACAATGTCATTGTCTATAGTAATGCCACAGTGCTCGGTCACATCACCATCGCCAAAGGTACTGTCATCGGTGGCAACATCTGGGTAACGGAAAGCACACAGCCCGGCGAACAACTGATACAGGCAAAGAAGCGCAAGAGCCATGTGGTAAGGCCGGAGGACTGGGGGGGACTGTGATAGTTCATAGTTCATAGTTCATAATTCATAGTTAAGAATTAAGAGTTCTCCATTCCACCGTTTTGGCGGATTTGCAATCCGCCAGTATTGAGTATAAGCATTTGTAATGCGAAATAAGATTTGCGGGATTAAAAATCCCTATACTTAATTCGGTCGGATTGCAAATCCGCCCGAACAACAGCAAAGCAAAGATACAACATGACTAATCCCAATTGGCAGACTCCCGCCACGAAGCAAGGAGAAGAGTTTGAAATGATTGCCAAGACCTTCCAAGGCTTGGAGACAGTATTGGCAACCGAGCTTATCGACCTTGGTGCCAACAACATACAGTTAGGCCGCCGCATGGTCAGCTTCACGGGCAACAAGGAACTGCTCTACCGTGCCAACTTCCAGCTGCGCACGGCCATCCGCATCCTCATGCCCATCAAGCACTTCCGCGCCACCAGTGCAGACGAGGTATATGATGCTGTGCAGGAGATTGACTGGACCAATTATCTGACCAACGATACGACCTTTGCCGTCGATAGCGTGGTGTTCAGCACAGAGTTCCGCCACTCGAAGTTCGTTGCCTACAAGGTGAAGGATGCCATCGTCGACCAGATGCGCGAGAAGACTGGCGAACGCCCAAACATCCAGATTACCAATCCCGACCTGCAGTTGCACATTCACATCGCAGAGTACGACTGCACGCTCTCCCTCGACACGAGCGGCGAGAGCCTGCACCGTCGCGGCTACAGGCAAGAGACCATCGAGGCACCACTGAACGAAGTCCTTGCCGCAGGCATCATCATGTTGACTGGCTGGAAGGGCGATTGCGACCTCATCGACCCGATGTGCGGCAGCGGCACCATCGCCATCGAAGCCGCCCTCATCGCCCGAGGCATCGCACCCGGCGTTTATCGCAAGGAGTATGCCTTTGAGAAGTGGCCAGACTTCGACCAGGAGCTTTTCGATGCCATCTACGAGGACGACTCGCGGGAGCACGACTTCGACCACCACATCTATGGCTACGACATCAACCGTAATGCCGTTGCCATCGCCACAACCAACGTCAAGGCAGCAGGCCTGAGCAAGGAAATCACCATTGCACAACAGGACTTCGCCGACTTCAAGCAACCAGCAGAGAAGGCCATCATCATCACCAACCCGCCCTATGGCGAGCGCATCTCCGCACCTGACCTACTTGGCCTCTACAAGATGATTGGCTCGAAGTTCAAGCACGACTTTACAGGAAACGACGCCTGGGTGCTCAGCTACCGCGAGGAGTGCTTCGACCAAATAGGCCTGAAGCCGTCGCTCCGCACGCCGCTCTACAACGGCAGCCTCGAATGTGAGCTGCGCAAGTACCAGATGTTCAGCGGTAAGTTCAACGAGATGCGTGCCGAGGGCGGCGACATCAAGACAGCCCAGGAGCGCCGCATGATGGCCGACCGCAAACGCTTCAAGCAGCACCGCGACTTCAAGGAGAAGCTCGAGGAAGACCCGCGCGACCGCTTCAAACGGAAGGAAGAGCGCGAGGACATCCGACGCAGCGACCGCAGAGACTTCAAGAGAGAGAATCGCAGAGAAGAGCACCGCGACTTCAAGCGAGACGATGACCGCAGAGAAGGACGCAAGGACTTCCGACGAGACGGTGACCGCCATGACTTCAAGCGAGGCGGCGACCGCAAAGAAGGACGCCGCGACTTCAGGCGAGACAACGGGAAACCCTATTCAAAGAAAAGATAATCGTCATCACGTTATACCGTTATTACGTTATTACGACAACGGCCATTAAAACAACCCCATCATCCAATGAAGATTCAAATCCTTTCGCTCCTTATGTTCATACAGGCAGGTTCACTCATGGCACAGAAGCTCTTCACGCTCGAGGAGCTGAACTTCGGCGGCAAGAACGCCTCGCAGTTCTCGCCCGAGCGCTGGAAGCTGCGCTGGGAGGGCGACCGCCTCATCGATGCCGACAAGAAGCCAGCCATCACCATCGACCGCACCACAGGCAAAGCCATCGAAGGCTCCGAGGCTCCCGAAGCCCCCGAAGCCCGCAAGCCCCGCGAGGGTGAGCTGGAATACTGCCCAGCCTCCGGCGCCGTTGCCTACTCGAAGGACAACAACCTCTGGGTTGCTACTGCCGACGGCACCGAGCACCAGCTGTCCGCCGACGGCTCACGCGAAATCGTCTATGGCAAGAGTGTTCACCGCGACGAGTTCGGCATCTACAAGGGAACCTTCTGGAGCGAGGACGGGCAGCAGCTCGCCTTCTACCGCATGGACCAGAGCATGGTGGCGGACTATCCGCAGGTCAACACCTTCGAGCGTGAGGCGACGCTTACGCCGGACAAGTACCCGATGGCAGGCATGACGTCGCACAAAGTGACTGTCGGCATCTTCTCCTTGCAAACAGGAAAGACCATCTACCTCGACTTCGGCGACCCCACCGACCGCTACTTCACCAACATCGCCTGGGCACCCGACGGCAGGACACTCTACCTCTATGAGGTCAACCGCGACCAGAACCATACGACGCTCGACGCCTACGACACAGCAACGGGGCGTAAGATAAAGACCCTTCGCGAGGAAAGCTCGGACAAGTATGTCGAACCCCTCCACCCTATCACATTCTTGCCTTGGGACAGCACGAAGTTCATCTACTGGAGCTGGAAGGACGGCTACAAGCACCTCTACCTCATGGACATCGATGGCAATGAACTCGGTCAGCTGACCAGCGGCAAATGGGTCGTTAAGGAGCTTGTCGGCTTCTGCCCCGCCACGAAAAGCGCCATCATCATCACTAAGGAGGCTGGCGACCTACAGCGCAACATCTACCGTCTCGACCTGAAGACGAAGAAGCGCACCCTGCTCGACAACGGGCGCGGCTGCCACTCCGCAAAGCTCTCTGCCGACGGGCGTTACCTCATCGACACTTGGCAGGAGCCTAACGTGCCGCGTGCCTGCGCCGTGACCGACACCAAGACGGGCAAGCAGACCTTGCTCCGCACGGCCAAGGACCCGTGGGAAGGCTGGTACCAGCCCATCTTCGAGCAAGGCACCATCCTCGCCGCCGACGGCCAGACGACGCTCTACTGGCGCATGGTGAAGCCCATGGACTTCGACCCGACGAAGAAGTACCCGACCGTCATCTACGTCTATGGCGGCCCGCACGCACATTGCGTCGAGGCATCGTGGCACTGGGGGTCGCGCTCCTGGGAAACCTATATGGCACAGAAGGGCTACATCCTTTTCATCCTCGACAACCGTGGCAGTGAGGACAGGGGCCGAGACTTCGAGCAAGCCACCTTCCGCCACCTCGGGCAGGAGGAGATGAAAGACCAGATGCAGGGCGTCGCGTTCCTGAAGACATTGCCTTACGTCGATAGCAGCAGGCTTGGTGTACACGGCTGGAGCTACGGCGGCTTCATGACCACATCACTGATGACCACCTACCCCGACGCCTTCAAGGTGGGCGTGGCAGGCGGACCCGTCATCGACTGGAAATGGTACGAGGTGATGTACGGTGAGCGCTACATGGACACGCCAGAGCAGAACCCCGAGGGCTACGAGCAGACGAGCTGCATCAACAAAGCCAAGAACCTGAAGGGCAAGCTGCAAATCATCATCGGCATGAACGACCCGACGTGCGTGCCTCAGCACAGCCTCCAGTTCCTCAACGCCTGTGCCGAGGCCGGCACGCAGCCCGACTTCTTCGTCTATCCCGGCGAGGGCCACAACATGGCAGGTCACAAGAGCGTCCATCTGCACGAGCGCATCACGCAATACTTCGAGGACTACCTGAAGTAAAAGTAAAAAGGTGAAAAAGTTAAAAAGTAAAACGAAAAGGGGTAATGGCTCTTCGATTTTCGCTTCTTATTCTTCACTTCTCTCTCTTCACCTTTCATTCGGCTTTGGCTGGTGCTCAGACGACATGTCCCGTGGTGAAGATAGAGGCGGTGCGCCTGCCCGACCTGAATGTGCCGCGTGCCGGACACTCCGTGTTCGTGGTGAACGGCGAGCCAACGGTGGTGGGAGGTCATACCACCAGCTTTGTGCCGACAGCCACCGCTGAATACTTCCGCGACGGCAAGTGGCACCTCATGCAGACAGCCTATCCCCACGACCAAGGTTTCAGCGTGCCACTCTGTTCAGGCCAGGTTCTCATCGGCGGTGGTCATGCAGAGCCGCTTGGCATCGGGCACATCCATTCCGTCGAGATGTACGACGCTGCCACACATTCCCTTAAGGGATTCGGCTGCCTCGACACCAAACGGTGCTTTGCCAGCGCCACGGAGATAGACAGCGGGCGCGTGGTCATTGCAGGCAACTGGTTTAACGACACTCATGACATCGAGTTGTACGACGGACAGAAGTTCTTCCACAGCGTGAAGCCTGCGGCGCAGAGGCGGGCACGGCCTCTTGTCCTGCGCATTGCAGAGGACGATGCCATCATCTTCGGCAGAGCGGACGACCACGCGAACTTCCTTGACACGATTATTGTTGACCGGCTGAAGGGCGAACCTTTCAGCGTGCCGCTCTTCGACGAGTGGAGGCCCCTGACCTACTTGGAGGAAGCCGACAGCAGGAGCTTCTGCGTCGCTGGCGAAGGGCAGGACGCATACACCTATCTCCTGCCCGTGGAGAACAAGGACGGACAGATAGCCATCTGCCGCATCGCAGGCATGAAGTTCTCGCTGCTCCCCACCAACGGCAGCATACCAACAAGCTGCGAGGGCAGGCGCATCATCTACCGCTATTACCTAAACATCGACCATGAAGCCGGACGTGCCTATCTCTATGGTAGTGGCGACAACGACGGGCGGCTCTATGTGCTTGCCATCGATATTGCCACAAGCCCCGCCGACCTGACACTCTACTACACAGAGCCAACGGAGCACCCCGTCTATGGCAGTCCCGTACTGACACCCGACGGCGACCTCTTGCTCACTGGTGGCATGGAGATATGCCCCGACTCCACCGTTGATAACTTCACGCCCCATGCCACCGTCCTCCTGCTACCCGTGGGGCACAACTCCCTCCCTTTAAGGGAGGGTTGGGGTGGGTCTTACACCTGGCTGTGGACGGCCTTGACGCTACTGGCACTCACCGCCTTGTCTGTTCTGCTATGGCGGCGCAGGAAAGCAAAGACCGCAGAAGGGGTAAAGTCCAGTGATGCCATTACTGGCACCGACACCGACGAGGCGCTGATGCAACGCATCTGCCAACTGATGGACAAAGAGCAACCTTACTTGAACAGCGAATTGAAGATAGCCGACATTGCCGGCAGCCTCGGCACCAACGTCTCGTACGTCTCTGCCTGCATCAACCGGCAGAAGGGTTGCTCGTTCAACCAGTTTGTAAACGGCTATCGCATCAACCACGCCAAGAACCTGTTGCGTCGCAGTCCCGACAAGAAGATGTCCGAGGTGTGGGCGGCATCGGGCTTTGCCAACGAGACATCGTTCTTCCGCACCTTCAAGACACTCACAGGCATGACGCCTACGGAGTGGAAAGCCCAAATCGACTGACAAAACATCAATTGTCAGTCGATTTTTTTGTATTGTAAGCCATCATGCCTGCAATTTGTCTATCTTTGCAAGCAAATCCTTATACTTTTATATTATGAAAAAGACAAGACAATTACTCATTTCACTTCTCACCCTGCTTTGCTGCAGCACGGGGGCGTGGGCACAGAATCAGGACGGTGAGGGCAATTATCTCATTGGTTCGGTACAGGACTGGAAGGCTTTTGCCACTTTGGTACAGACAGAGCCGACAGCAAATGCCAGGATGATTGCAGACATCGACCTGGGCGACGACCAGACGACTGTTGGAACACAAGATGTTCCTTATGCTGGCACGTTTGACGGAAATGGACATACATTGACTGTTGCATACAGCCAGAATATTCATGGGCTGGCTCCGTTCCGTTATATTAATGGTGCAACAATCCAGAGAATTCATATTACCGGCACTATCGATACACAAACCGGCAAATGCGCTGCGGGTATTGTCTCATATAGCACAGGAGGTACGACAACTATCAGCGAATGCTGGTCATCGGCAAAGCTCAAAGGGGATGACACGATGGGAGGAATTTGCGCTGTGATACAAGATGGTACAATGAACATTAATGACTGCCTGGTTGATGGTACTATATCAGGAAGTAATGCATTTAACGGAGGTTTTATTTCACATCCCGACAATACCGCTACAGTGAACATCAACAATGGTCTTTTCCTGAGATACGCTGATGCTGATGTCTATTGGAGTGGAACATTCTTCAGGAGTGATCAAGACTGGTTCGGTCCTCGCAATCTCTATAATTGTTATTACTTCTACCCATACGGTTATCCACAAGGCATACAAGCAACCGAAGAGCAGCTTGCCAACGGTGAGACAGCCAGAGCTCTGCAGGCAGGACGCCCGGAGCAGGTTTGGGTGCAGGACATGGATATGGGGCAGCCGATGCTGAAGGTGTTTGCGACGGAGCAAGAACCCAGCGGTATGTTCTGTTATATCTACAATCACGACACGCAGACTGCCACAGTCACCTACTTGCGCGATAGTGACAGTAACAAGAAGGGCGGCACATATGTGGGCGACGTGGTCATTCCCGCCAAGGCTCCCAATGGCTACGACGTGACCGTTATTGGCGAGGATGCCTTCTATAACTGCCCTGAAATGACCTCGCTCACCATTCCTGCCACCATCGACAGTATCGGCTGTGAGCCGTTTGCGGAAAGCGGAGCACAACTGACGAAAATCACCATCGAGGACGGCGATACGCCGATACGCTGCCACGTCCGGGATGCATGGCCCATGGGCTGCTACCCTGTTTTCGGGCGCTACGTCAACGTGGAGGAATTGTATATCGGACGGAATTACAGCAGCTTCGTAAGCCGAGGCTGGGTGGAGGCCGTTTATGAAGGCTCGTGGTCGCTCATCCGTGACAGCGAACACCTGAAAAAGGTCACACTCGGCAATGTATTTACCGAGGTGCCATACGCCATGTTCTATGGCTGCACGCAGCTACAGGAAGTCAACATCAACCCTAATGCCAAGAGTGTTGGCAAGGAGGCTTTCTCACACTGTGAGGCATTGACGACTATTGACCTGCCCGAAGGCATTGAAACCATCGACGAGGAGGCTTTCTACTATTGCAAGGCATTGGAGCATATCGGTCTTCCAAAGACACTGGGGGTTATCGGAGGTAATGCGTTCACGAACTGCGATGCGTTCAGCAGCTTCACCATCCCCGCCTCAGTTGACAGCATCGGTGCCAATATACTCGCCGACTGCGATAACCTGAAGCGTATCGACATAGCCTACAGCTCTGAGCCATTGAAGTACTACTGTCCCAGCCAATTCCAGAACTCCCTGCGCTCGGCTCCCATCGACACACTCTACACAGACCGCTATATCGACGGCGCCCTCAGCGACAACCGCACACTGAAGAAACTCTATATAGGTCCCAACGTGACGGCTTTGCACGATTATAATTTCAGCGATTGCTACAACATCGACGAAGTATTCAGCCTGAACCCCGAGCCGCCCACATGCGAGGGAAGCAGCGTGTTCTATTCTGGTACTAAACAGAGCGCAACGCTCCATGTGCCCGTAGGCAGCCTTGATGCCTACAAAGAGGCATACATTTGGAAGGACTTCTTCAATATCGTTGACGACATTGGAAGCGACGAACCCTGCGAGCCGACGCTGACACAGGAGAAGCTGTATGCAACACGTCTAGCCGACATGGGCACCGCCCGCATCTGCCACCAAATTATGCCGACAGACGACGGCTTCGTGGTCTTCGGCGGACACACCACGAGCTTCGTTCGCACACAGAGCGCAGAGCGCTACAATATCGCCACCGACAGTTGGACGCAGATGACAATGCTCTACTGTCAGGACTACGCCGCAGGCATTGTCACCGCCGACGGCAAGATGCTCTTGGCAGGCGGCATGAGCGGCAATGGCGGCTCGGGAGCCAGCAGCCTGTGTGAGCTTTACAATCCCGACGACAACTCCTTCACCGCCACAGGCAGCATGGTGCAGGCACGCAGTATGGCGACGGCCACGATGACGAAGAGCGGCAAGATATACATCAACGGCTGCTGGTACAACAGCAGCTACGGCCTGGAGTGCTATGACCCCGAAACCGGCACCTTCTCGAAGGTTGGAGATGGACTGAACGCCAACCATCCCCTTCTGCTGTCATTGCGTAATGAACGCGTCGCCATCATTGATGGCAGCAAGATGGTGGTGGTGGAGAACGGCACGACAACCAACGTGACGAGCGAACTGCTGACCGAGTACCCCATTCTGAAAGGCTGGGACGAGGCGCAGATGAAGTACTACCAAGCGAGGGACTACAGCTATATCGTGGTAGGCAAGAGTGCCACACAGGCCGTGCTGCTGAGCATCTATGACGATGCCGCAGAGGGCATCAAGATAACGAAGATTGCCGACCTGCCCATGACTCTCCCCGACAACGAGAGCGTAGGAATTGGCTATCACGACCAGGGGACGCGCGTGTTCTGCAATAACGCGAAGCATAAGGTATATGTGCAGACCACCATCAAGGACGACGGCTTCAGCCCCGTCATCATCGAATACACCTATCCTATTGTCTCAAGCCCCGAAAGCGGCAACATCGTGGTGTATGCGACAGACAAGCCTCTCGCAAAGCATGTGGATAATGCCGCATGGACAATGCTCCCCGACGGCACTCTGCTTTCCGCAGGCGGCGGCGACAGCAACTTCGCGCCCCACAAGCAGTCCTTCATCTACAATCTGGGCGACGGCAGCGACGACCCCGATGGCATCAAGGAATTGGACAATTGGACAATTGGACAATCTAACAATTGTCAAATGGTGAAATCGTCAAATTGTCAAATTTATAGCCTCAGCGGTCAGCGCCTGAGCAAGCCCCAGCGCGGCCTGAACATCATCGACGGCAAGAAAATTGTAATCAGGTAAAAGACAGATAGATAGAGAAGGTTGCAAAAACCCCTGTACTTGTTGCCATAAGTACAGGGGTTTATTGCAATAAGTACACGGACTTATGACAATAAGTACAGGGACTTATGGCGACAAGTACGGGGACTTATTTCAGATTATCACCAAAAGCTTATTCAATTCCAAATTTATTTCGTATCTTTGCAGCATAAATTAGTCGTATAGGAGATTTTATTATGAAGATACTGTTGTTAGGCAGTGGCGGGCGAGAGCACGCGCTGGCATGGAAGATTGCACAAAGCGAGAAATGCGAGAAGCTTTATATTGCCCCAGGCAATGCAGGCACAGCAGACGTGGGCGAAAATGTCAACATCAAAGTGAACGACTTCGAGGGCATCAAGGCGTTTTGCCTCGACAAAGGCATCACAATGGTCGTGGTCGGCCCTGAAGACCCGCTGGTGAACGGCATCTACGACTTCTTCAAAGAAGACGAACAGCTCAAGCGCACCCCCGTCATCGGACCTTCGAAGGCAGGCGCAAGGCTGGAAGGTAGCAAGGACTTCGCCAAGGGCTTCATGCAGAGGCATGGCATCCCGACGGCAGCCTACCGCACCTTCACCGCAGCCACTGTGGAGGAAGGCATCTCCTTCCTCAAAACCCTGCAGCCCCCATACGTCCTTAAAGCCGACGGCCTCTGCGCCGGCAAGGGCGTACTCATCGTGCCAACACTCGAAGAGGCCAAGCACACCCTTATGGATATGCTGGGCTTGGACTCCTCCCCTCGGGGAGGGAGGGAGGGGGCTACCCCCATGTTCGGCGATGCCAGCAGCCGCGTGGTCATCGAGGAGTTTCTGGATGGCATCGAGTGCAGCGTCTTTGTCCTCACCGACGGCAACAGTTATAAGATACTGCCCGAGGCGAAGGATTACAAGCGCATCGGCGAGGGCGACACCGGCCTCAACACGGGCGGCATGGGCAGCGTCAGCCCTGTGCCTTTCGCCACGAAAGAATGGATGCAGAAGGTGGAAGACCGCATCATCCGCCCCACGGTTGAAGGTCTCAAGGCAGAGGGCATCGACTACAAGGGCTTCATCTTCTTCGGCCTCATCAATGTAAAAGGTGAGCCGAAGGTCATCGAGTACAACGTCCGCATGGGCGACCCCGAGACGGAAACCGTCATGCTGCGCCTGAAGAGCGACCTCGTGGATCTCTTCGAAGGCGTTGCCACAGGCACCCTTGCAGAGAAGGAGGTTGTCTTCGACGAAAGGGCTGCCGTCTGCGTTATGCTGGTCAGTGGCGGCTACCCCGGCGCGTACGAGAAAGGTTTCCCCATAAGTGGCCTCGAAGACATTTGGGGCAGCATCGTCTTCCATGCAGGGACAGCCCTGAAGGATGGTGAGGTAGTAACCAACGGCGGGCGTGTCATTGCCGTCAGCAGCTATGGCAAGGACAAGGAAGAAGCCTTGCAGAAGAGCTTCGCCAACGCCAAGCTGATAAAGTTCGAAGGCAAGAACTTCCGCCGAGACATCGGGAAAGACCTATAGTCAATTCAAATTTTATAAATTCAAAATTCAAAATGATTCTGTAGCTTGTCTTTAAGGCAAATGATAGCAAGATGTGCTGCTTAGGTAGAGAACTCACTTTGAATTTTGAATTAAACAATTTTGAATTTAAGTGATACGAAGTCGGTTGCAGAACAAAGTGGCGGGAAGCGTCTTTACGCTGCCTGTGTGTGTCGTCGCGGCGGTCGCAATGTGGTGGCTGCCGGAGCGAACATTCTCTGTAAGCAACCTCTTGGGGCTGGCGCTTTGCCTGCTGACGACCTACATCGTCATGGAAACCAATGCCCAGCAGCACATCATCCGCATCCGCACCCGCATGATGTCGTGCGTGTGGCTTGTGCTGTCTGCCAGCCTTGCGTTCATGCATCCCTTTGGGAAGCCCCTCATCAGTGCAGCTTTCCTCTGTGCCGGCTACTTCCTGCTTTTCCGCTGCTACCAGAAGCACCGCCCGCAGGCGTATGTCTTCCATGCCTTTCTCATGCTCAGTCTGGGCAGCTTCTTTGCACCCGTCATGCTGGCAATGGCGATACCCTTCTTCCTTTACCTCATCGTCTTCCTGCGCTCCCTGACAAAGAAAGCCTTTTGGGCAGGCATACTCGGACTCATCGTGCCCTACTGGTGCTATGCGGTGTGGCTGTTTTTAGGGGTTAGAGGTGAGATGTCAGAGGTTAGAGAATTGTTTGGAAATATGACCTTGGGGCAAGAGTTTTCTCTAACCCATAACCTCTTGTTCCTAACCGCCAAGTTGTCAAATTGCCAAATTGTGAAATTGTCAAATTGTCAAATTGTGAAATTATCAAGTGTTGCAGTCGTCGCCCTGCTCAGCATTGTCAGCATCATACACTACCTCCGTACCAACTATGATGACAAGATACGCGTGCGCATGATACTATATATATATGTCGTGCAGACATTGTTGCTGATGGCATTCCTTATCCTTCAGCCCGGGCAATACGAAACCACAATGGCACTCCTTGTTGCCAGTGCCAGCCCGCTCATTGCGCATTACTTCGCGCTCAGCAAAAGCATCTGGTGTACCGTCTTTTTCTTTATCTCGCTGCTACTCACGGCAGCAATGGCGGCGGTGAACCTTTTTGACCTTCCAATCCCTCAAACTCTTAATCTTTCCGCTCTACCAAATGTCTTCTGACTCTTCGGGATTGTCATAAACCTCTTTAGGCACATACTCGAAGTAGTCCATGTAGAACTCATAGGTTTGTCCTTCGAGGACAGACTTGAAGCGGATGTAGTAGTTCTGGTAGGGCTGCAGGAAGGTACTTATTATGATGCGTCGCGACATATAATGGAAGGTACGCACGGGACTACCTGTTCCATTGGCATTGCACCATGCATACGGTGCTTTCATGAAGCCTTTCGTGCGCATCGTCTTCGTCACGCGGTCGTTGTATTCCTCGTCGTCGGTATCTGCCTCCCAACCCACGTTTGACGGTACTGTACTATCGGGCATTCTCATTTCCAACCCGCCAAGCCGAAGATCCATCGGGATGCCCGTCACATACATGTTATTACGATCGGCACCAAAATAAACCTGAGCCATTGAGCGGACACGCGAACCTGTTGCCACGCCGAAGCGCACCTCATACTGTCCTGCACGCGGCACAGGCGGCAATTTCATGGTGAAGTCGTACTGGCCTATGATGTTGAACTCGTCGCCTTGCAGGTTATGATAGCCCGACATGTAGCCTTGCAGGTAGTAGAACATCGTCCCTTCGCGAATTTCCACGTCCTTGATGTACGGGTAGTTTGTGGGGATAGCTCTGACGTTAGGTGCTCCGTAGGTGTAGTAGGCGCGCGTCTGGCGAATGTCGTTGTTCATCATTTCCGGCATTGTGCAACATGCGTCGAAGCGGATGCGCTGACTCGACATCGTGTTGCAAACATTTTCGGTGCAGACCAGAAGGTCTTCGATAGGATAGACAATGCCGTTGGCGATAATGGTATTGTCAGTGCCACTCTCGGTATAGGTCAGTACGCGAATGCCCTCGTTCTCCTCTGGCCTTGTGCCGGAGCCTTTCAGAACAGGGAACTCACCGCTCTCGTGGTAGTCGTTTATGTTTTCGCGGGTTGGGCCAAACTGTCCGCGTCCGTTCCTGAGCTTTGGGAAGCGGTTCAGGTAGATGCCGTCGCTCTCGCGGCTCTCATAGGTCTTCAGTATTCGCGGCAGTCCCATCGTCTGATAGTAGTCCATGATGGGGATAGTGGGACCCTTGTTGGAGCCGACGCTGTATCCTGTCTCGTTGTAGTGTATCACCAGCTTCTCCCTGCCGATGCGCTGGGGCAGCAGGTGGTATGTGACGAACTGGTTCAGCACATTCATCTGGTTGGTATAGTCCTCGTCGTAGAGCGTACCGGGAATATAGTCGAAGAGTCCCGTCCCGTGCAAGAACTCACATATCTCGCTCACAGTAATCTCTTTGGCAGGCTTCCCGAACTTCTCTTCCCAGAACCTGTCGGTCTCGGCAAACAGGGTAAAACCAGAGTAGCGATGCTCCGGGATGGTGCCGGCCTGACCTACCGAGGAGTGTTTGGGAAGGTCCTTCACGATGCCTCCCTGATAAAGGCGCTCCCATTCCTCGTCGCGGTATTCATTCAGGGCGTCGGCCAGGCCGCAAGCCATCAGAAGGCGCGACATCACATTATAGCCGCTGCCCGTATTGCGCGACCATTGGTAGATGAAATCACCCATGCGGTCGTTGCTCGGAGCGATGACGCCCCCCACCTGGTGTACGAAACCATTGATGAGAGGAATGTCCCTGTTGTCCTTCGAAAGAAGCGCCTGGTCGTTGATGGAGATGCTGTCCGGGTCGTTTTTGCCATAATAGACACGCAGCTTGCGGTCGTACATGTTTGCCTGCCCGAACTCGTATTCGTGCTTTGGAAAGTCTGCCACCGTGTAAGCTTCCTGATTGTCGCCGCTGTCCATGATGCTGTTATAGACAATCACCTTCTTGATGCTGTCCAGGTCTTCCTCATTCTTGAAGCCCTCCCACGACGGCTCCGTAATGATGCCTCTGCGGAAAAGTGAGTCCAGATATATCTGAATCGCCTCGTTCGTGGGAGCAAAGACGGTGTAATGGCCACGGGCAGAAAGAAGCTGCTTCAAGGTAGTAGTGGTCATCGGACTGACAGGCATTTCGCCCAGCAAACGCACATATTCGCTATAGTAGTCCTTGCCCTCAAGGTACTCACTAATTGTCTTTTCCTGAAAGACATACCTTGCAGACATGTCTATCTCCTCTGTGCAACCCACCAAGGCCACAAGCACAGCAATAGCCCAAAAGAATCTTTTCATTTGAAATAGTTGATAGTTTCCGTGCAAATATACAAACATTTTTAATAACTTGTATGGATTTCCCAAACTAAATTCGATAATCTGCAAGTGTTGTAAATGAAAGAGTTAATTGTGTACGCAAAAAGTCCCTGTTCTTATGGCGACAAGTACACGGACTTATGGAGACAAGTACAGGGACTTATGGAGATAAGTACGGGGACTTGTTGTCCCTATCTATTTGAAATCGCGTGCAAAGGTGCGGAAAAAAACAAACTATCACAGAAAACATGGCATCTTTTTGGCTTTTCACTCACTTATTTGTAAATTTGCAGGCATGAAGCCCTATCTCGTCGATATTCCGGTGCTCATCCTGTTCTTCAACAGGCCGCAGCAGCTCGGCCAGGTCTTTGACCAGGTGCGCAAGGCGCGTCCGTCGCGGCTCTTCCTCTATCAGGACGGTCCGCGAAGCGAGGCAGACATGCCCGGCATACTCGCTTGCCGCGACATCGTGGCGCAGGTGGACTGGGACTGCCAGGTCGAAACGCTCTATCAGGAGAAGAACTTCGGCTGTGACCCTTCGGAGTACATCTCGCAGAAGTGGGCGTTCAGCCATGTGGACAAGTGTGTCGTGCTGGAGGACGACGACGTGCCCGCCGTCAGCTTCTTCGCCTTCTGCAAGGAGATGCTGGAACGCTATGAGCACGACGAACGCATCACGATGGTCAGCGGCTTCAACGTCGAGGAGCAGACCGACGACATCGACGGCGACTACTTCTTCACAACGAACTTCAGCATCTGGGGCTGGGCATCGTGGCGACGTGTTGTGGACCAGTGGGACGAGCACTACACTTGGCTCGACAACCCTGTAGCCGTCCGCCAGCTGGAAGAGCTGATACGCGAACGGGGCTACCGCGACGACTTCCTGCCCATGTGCCGCAAGCACCGTGAACAAGGCAAGGCATTCTACGAGACCATATTCTGGGCGCACATGCTCCTCTCGAACGGTCTTGCCATCGTGCCCCGCAGGAACATGATAAACAACCTCGGCGCCACAGCCGACAGCACCCACTTTGGCGGTTCGCTCCAGACGATGCCGCGAGGCTATCGCCGCATCTTCACAATGAAGCGCTTCGAGCACTCCAAGTTCTCCCCCTCTACGGGGGAGTTAGAGGGGGTCTGTCACCCTCCCTACGTCATCGAGCACGTCGCCTACCGCCACCGTGCCTACCACATCATGGGCTGGATGTGCCCGATGGTCAAGGTGGGACGCTCCTTCGAGGAACTCTTCCTGAACCTCCGCTACGGCAACTTCCAGTTCATCCTCAAATCCATACGCAACCGCATCAACAAATGGATGGGAAAGGAGGCTTATCGATGAGAGTTCTTCTCGTCAGCACCAGCGAACGGAGCGGCGGCGGTGCAATTGCTGCACGCCGACTCATGAATGCCCTCAACAGGAATGGTGTAGAGGCAAAGCTCATGGTGCGCGACAAACAGAGCAATGACAATGCTGTGGTCAAGGTAGGCAATAAGCTCCCAAAGTTTCTGGAACGCCTTGCCATCCTGCCCCGCTGCTGCCCACCTTCTCACCTTTTCACCTTTTCACCTTTTCACCTTTTACGTTCCCGCCTCTGGCAGATAGACATCGCCAACGTCGGCATCGATATCACCAAGACCAAGGAGTTCAAGGAGGCAGACGTCATCCATCTGCACTGGATAAACCAGGGAATGCTTTCCCTCGACGGACTGGAGAGAATCATGAGCAGCGGCAAGCGCGTCGTCTGGACACTGCACGACGAATGGCCCTACCTGGGTGTCTGCCACTACCGTGGCGACTGCACCGAAAAGGAATGCAAGCACTGCCCTCTTATGAGCGGCTCTCTACCTTATACTATATATGCACGAAAACGTGCGATGTACCAGCGCTGGCATCCCACCTTCGTGGGCTGCAGCCAATGGATTACCGATGAGGCACGGCGTGCCTTGCCCTCAGAGCGCGTGGAGCACATCAACAACTGCATCCCCTCTGCCCTCTTCCACCCCACCGACATGCAGCAGGCACGCCAGTCCCTCGCCCTTCCGCAGGACAAACGCCTGCTACTCTTCTGCAGCCAAAAGGTGACAGACGAAAGAAAGGGCATCAAGTATCTTGTCGAGGCACTGAGGAAGACCCTCTCAAAAGACCCCTCTAAATCTCCCCTTAAAGGGGAGACTTCCTGTGCTGCTTCCTCCCTCCCTTTAAGGGAGGGTTGGAATAGGTCTTTGGTCATCGTGGGCAAGGACTCGGAGCAGATACCGTTGCCCGACGACATTCCCGTCTTCCGCTTCGGCTCAGTCAATGAAGAGATGATGGCAAAGCTCTACAACGCCGCCGATGTCTTCCTCACACCCAGCCTGCAGGACAACCTGCCCAACACCATCGCCGAGGCAATGAGCTGCGGCACGCCCTGCGTAGGCTTCAACGTGGGCGGCATACCCGAGATGATTGACCATCTTGAGAACGGCTATGTGGCACGCTACCGCGATGCCGCCGACCTTGCCGAAGGCATCCGCTACGTCCTCAGCCACGACCTGCGCGCCGCCGCCCACAGTAAAGCCGCCGCAGCCTACGACGAGACACAAGTCGCAAAGGAATACATCAAGCTGTTCTCGTCATAACGATATCACGTTATAACGTAATAACGAAAGAATTATCTGAGAGACCATGCACCCCCTCTTCACCATAGCAACCGTCACCTACAACGCCGAGGCAACCCTTGAGCGCACGCTCCAGAGTGTCGCCGCGCAGGACTATGCCCGCATCGAGCACCTCATCATCGACGGCTGCTCCACCGACCATACGCTCTCACTTGTGCAACGCTATGTCGAAGAGAATCAGGCACGCCACAACATACGCCTCGTCTGCGAACCCGACAGCGGACTCTACGATGCCATGAACAAGGCGCTGCTCAATGCCTCGGGCGACTACATCGTCTTCCTCAACGCCGGCGACTGTCTGCACAGCGTCGACACCATCTCCGCTCTTGCCAAGCAAACCAATTGGGTGAAAGGCGAACACCGGCATCCTGCCATCCTCTACGGTGACACACATATCGTCGATGCCGACGGCAACTTCCTTCGCCGCCGCCGTCTCACGCCGCCGGAGGAGCTTACGACCCGCACCTTCCTCAGCGGGATGCGCGTCTGCCACCAGTCGTTCTACGTCCGCACCGACCTGGCGAAGCAGGAACCCTACAACCTGCGCTACCGCTACTCTGCCGACTTCGACTGGTGCATCCGCCTCATCCGCCGCGCCACACGCCGCCGCCTGCGCATCATCAACACGCGCCTCGTGCTGACCGATTACCTCAACGAAGGCATGACGACAAGCAACCACCGCGCCTCGCTCCTGGAGCGGCTCCGCATCATGGCGCACTACTACGGTTGGCCAGCAGCCATCTTTCAGCACTGCTGGTTCATCATAAGGGCAATAATAAGAAAATGAAGAGTGAAGAATTTGCTACCGCCCTGAACTATGGACTATGGACTATGAACTATGGACTATGAACTAAATGTTACTGCCATACTACCATAAAGACGTTATTGAAGCTGGCTGCGACGAAGCCGGTCGCGGCTGCCTTGCCGGGCCAGTCTTTGCCGCCGCAGTCATCCTGCCACCCGACTTCAAGAGTGACTTGCTGAACGACTCCAAGCAACTCAGCGAGAAGAAGCGCTACGCCTTGCGCGAAGTCATCGAGCGCGAGGCGCTGGCCTGGGCTGTGGGCATCGTCACGAACGAAGAGATAGACCGCATCAACATCCTGCGTGCCAGCATCCTCGCCATGCACCGCGCCCTTGACCAGCTCAAGGTGAGACCCGAGGAAATCATCGTCGACGGCAACCGCTTCATGCCATACGCTCCTCCTCTCCCAGAAGGAGGTCGAGGGGAGGCTCTGCCCTATACCACCATCGTCAAGGGCGACGGCAAGTACATGAGCATCGCAGCCGCCAGCATCCTCGCCAAGACCTACCGCGACGACTACATGCAGAAGCTCCACAAGGAATACCCTGCCTACCACTGGGACAAGAACAAAGGCTACCCTGCCCCGGCGCACCGCCAGGCCATCCGCGAACACGGCACAACCCCCTACCACCGCATGACCTTCAACCTCCTCGGCTCCCCACAGCTGGAGTTTGACTTCAACCCATAGGGCCTATAAGGCCCATAAGACCTATAAACCATAAACTATGAAAAAACGACTACTACACCTTATCTTTGTGCTGCTGGCCATCTTTGCGGCACAGGCACAGGAGCTTACCGTGTGTACCTACAACCTGAGGTACAAGAACTCCGGCGACACTGATGCCGGCAACGGCTGGAACACCCGCCGCACCTACCTCATCAACTTCGTCAACTTCCAGATGCCCGACTTGCTTGGCATACAGGAAGGGTTGCCGGCACAGATGACCGACATGAGGAACGGACTGACCGCTTACGGCAGTATCGGCGTAGGACGTAACGATGGGGACAACAGCGGCGAGTATTCCGCCATCTTTTACCGTAAGGAGCGCATGGTGTTACTCGACCATGGCGACTTCTGGTTGAGCGACACGCCCTACAAGCCCTCGAAAGGCTTCCCGAGCAAAGGCGGAGGCACCTCGTACTACCGCATTTGCACATGGGGCAAGTTCTATGACAAGCTCACCGGAGTCATTCTCTTCCACTTCAACACCCACATGGACCTCGACGAGACAAACCGTCAGCAATCCTACTATCTCATCAAGCAGAAGATTCAGGAGCTTGCCAGCACAACGGCACCCGTCATCATAACCGGCGACTACAATGCTGTGCAGACTGGCGACTCCTACAAGTTGTTCTACAATTCTGGCTTCCTCTACGACTGCTATGCCCAGGCCAAGCAAAAGTTTATAACGAACGGCACATGCCCGGGCTTCAATGCCAACACCTACAGCACCGTATCGGGGGAGCTGCGGCGCATCGACCACATCTTTGTCACGCAGAGGGCATTCGACATCATGCATTATGCTGTGCTCAACCCATGCTACTACTCCACATCCGGCACAGCGACCTACCACGAAAGGGCATACTCCGACCATAGCCCTGTGCTGGCAAAGCTTGCCTACAAGAGAAACGTGCCGACGGTTGAGCTTGCCACGACCAAGCCTCCCATCGTTAACGGCTATTACCAGCTCTCCACTCCGGAAGAGCTGCAAACCTTCTCGTTCATCGTCAACGGCATAGCCGGCTTCTCACAGAACACAGCCGCAAAGGCAGTCCTGCTGAACGACATCGACATGACGGGCATGACAAGCTGGCTGCCCATCGGGACGAACAGCAAGCCCTTCACCGGCACGTTCGACGGCCAGGGGCACACCATCAGCAACATTGCCATCAAGACGGCCAAGGCCTATTCCGGACTGTTCGGCAAGACACAAGGCGCTACCATCAAGAACTTCCGCATCAGCGGCACGCTCAACGTATCCGAGGGCTATAGCGAACACGGCACCGTGGGATATGCCGACGGCTCGACTATCACGGACGTATATTCGTCGCTGAACATCACCACCAGCAAGGCAAACAACGACACGCAACACATCGGCGGCATTGCCGGCTCACTGTTCAACACCTCCACCGTCAACAGATGCTCGTATGCCGGCACTCTCAAGGACGCAGGCACCAACACCGTGGGCGGCATCGTGGGCTATGCCGACGGCACCGGCAACAAGATATCCAACGCCATCAACTACGGCACAGTCAAATCCAGCGGTGCCGAAACGAACACGGGCGGCATACTCGGCTATGTGAACTACGCGGGCTTCAAGATTTCCCGCTGTGTCAACACTGGAACTGTAACCGGCAAGGAAGCATACGCCGGACAAATCATTGGCCGACAGCTGAAGGCAATGACCACGCCTCCCTCCGACCTTTACTATCTGGACGGAGCCGACCTGACAGCTTTCGGCTCGGGCACAGCGGAAGCGTCTGCCACAGGCGCCACCGCCGTCACAGCCGAGCAGCTGGCAAGCGGCGAGGTCTGCTACAAGCTGAACGGCGACCAGAGCGAAATCAACTGGTACCAGATTATTGGCGAGGATGCATACCCGGTCCTCGACGAAAGCCATGGCATCGTCATCTTCGAGGACGGCATCTACACAGGCATAGAATCTCCCTTTGAGTCCCAAGAGACCTATAAGCCCGATGAAACCGATGAGATTTACAACCTCGCCGGCCAGCGCATCGGCAAGCTGCAGAAGGGCATCAACATCGTGAACGGAAAGAAAATACTGAAGTAAAGCCTCTCCCCGGCCCTCCCCTAAAGGGAAGGGGGAACAAATAGTATAATAATTACTTCGGGCGGATTCCCGTTCCCCGTTTGGGCGGATTTGCAATCCGCCCGCAGAGAATATAGGGATTTACAATCCCGCAACATATAATACGCATTACAAATGCCTATACCCAAACCTGTCGGATTGCAAATCCGACAGAACAGAGAACAGGGCAATTGTTACTTACTAAACTTGAATTTCTTAAATCCAAACTCATAATTAAATTACTACAATGAAAAAGACCATATCATCCCTTGTCCTTTCTTTAATGGCGTTTTGTGCCTCTGCACAGGACCTCTACCTCGGCAGCTTCTACGTCACCACTCCCGACGAGGAGGCGCTCTATGGCGACGGTGGCGACAAGTGGGCCACCCGCCGCACCCCCATCTGCGACATGTTCAACTTCGAGCAGCCCGACGTGCTGGGACTCCAGTCATATACAAGCACCCAGCTTTCGGATCTTATCAAGCGCATGACAAACTACAAAGCCGCCGGCGACATCCTCTACAACAAGAACACCCTCACGCTCGATTCCTGCAATGTCGTAGAGGATATGCCGGAGGGCAGCACATGCTCCTGGGCAAGGCTGCAGAAAGACGGCACAGCCTTCTATGTTTTCAACATCTGCTTCCCCACGGACAACAACACCGCCATCAGTTCGGTCACCAAAATCCGCTCAGCCATCGCAGATGTCAACACAGAAAGCCTGCCGTGCTTCATTGTCGGCTTCCTCGGTGTCAACGAGAGCTCGACAGCATACAGCCGCCTCAACACCAGATACCCCGACTGCTACACGAAGGCATCCGTCGTCAGCACGGAGTTTGGCACGGTGAACAACTTCGACCTCGAAGCCAACCACGGTACCGAGCGCTTCGACTTCATCTTTGTCCCCAGGACCAAAATCACCGTCAAGGCATACGGACAGCTGCAATACGGCTACTACACCAAAGATTCCGACGGCAACTACAAGCGCCGCCTCCTCTCGGCACACTTCCCCGTCATGGCAAAAGTAACACTAACACAATAAAATGTGAAATTGTAAAATCGTAAATAATGAAGATCTGTATTTCGCCAGCACTGAGCATCGAAGAGGCTCAGGCGACACAGATTATTGCCGTGTCCATCATCCAGGGTGGCACAGCCGACAGCTCGGAAGTCCTCAGCAAGGAAAACACTGACTGGGACATCTGGGAGGAAGAGTAACGCGACACCTTTCCGAATAACCCGAAAACCCTTTACATAAAATCTGGCGTTTTCGGCAATAACATGTGGGTTGTTGGTCATAAGTCCCTGTACTTATGACCAACAACCCACGTTCTTATCACCATAAGTCCACGTTCTTGTTGCCCAAAGCCCCTGTTCTTTCTACCATCAAATCACCCCCTTTTTGCCCCAAAACCTTGCTTTGTTTGACGCCACACAATGCCTTTCTGACACTTTCTTAACACCCCGCAGCAAAACACCCCTCTGCAAGTGCCTGGTTTCCAGGCGTCATTCGATTTAAGCGCATTTCCCGCCCTCAGGGCACAAAAGTGCCGCCGCGCACAAAAAAAGTAGCCAAAGCGGCCGCATGTGCGAAAAGCTTTGACAAAACAGTTCAGATTATTCAGATGACTCTGATGACTCTGATTATTCAGATGACTCCGAATCACAATCCCCTACAAAGCTAGTCTTTTATACAGAAACAATGGCAAAGCGCAGCTTGTTTTGTTCCATCTTTGTAGCATTTAACATTCTTTAACAGCCCGAGACAGCATGGTTTACATATTTTTATATATTTTTATGTCCGAAATGTGCGCTACGCGCATATACATGCGCCTACAAGAAGCAATATGGAATCAAATTTAGAAACAAACATAGTATCAAACCTTTTAATTAACAACAACATGAAACAAAAGTTTTACTATCTTCTCCTGACTGCCCTTTTGGGCATGACAGGAATGAATGCGTGGGCACAGGACTACGAGATTACCTGCGCCCAAGACCTCATCGACTTCGCCGAGGCAGTCAATGGCGGCGAGACAGGCGCCAATGCCGTGCTGGCAAACGACATTGACATGACTGGTGTTGCCTGGACAACCCCCATCGGCGACTGGAACACAGGTGCTGTCACCTCTGCCTATTGTGGTCACTTCGACGGTCAAGGTCATACCATTTCTGGCCTGACCTACACCACGGCAAAGAACTACCATGGCTTCTTTGGTGTCATCTCTACTGGTGCGCTCATTGAGAATTTCACCATCTATGGAACGGTTGCAAACAATCAAACCACTATGGGTGTCGTTGGTTACGCTCGTGATGCGACTCCCACTATTCGCAACGTCCACAGCTATCTGAACATTAACAATTCAAAGGCAGGTGCTAGATTAGGTGGCATCTTGGGTAGCTCTGTTAATGGCACAATCGTTGTTGAGAACTGTACCTATTCTGGCACATTGGATGGCAACGATGCAGGCGGCAGCGGCAACTATGGCGGCATCGTGGGCTATGTCAACAACAACGCCAACGCACACCTTCAAGTCACTAACTGTCTGTTTGATGGTCAGCTCATTAACGAAGCCGAAACTCCTGGCACATGTACCTTCGGCGGCATAGTAGGTTATGTCGGAGCCAGTCCTGATGTAACAATCACAAACTGTTTGTCTATCGGCACCGTACAGTCTCAAATTTATGGTCAGTTCTATGGCGCAGTCAAGCACAACACCTGCTCCATCATCAACAGCTTCTATCAGGGCGATAAGGTTAATGGTGCTGCAAACGGTGCCGTTACCCCTACAACTCAGGAGGCAACAGAAGTTACAGACGCCCAGCTTGCCAGTGGCGAGATTGCCTTCAAACTGAACGGCGACCAAAGCGATATCAACTGGTTCCAAGTTCTGTCGAGAATCTTCATCGCCCAAGATTATGTCGTAACGGTCAATAATGGAACGCCACGCGACCCAGAGCACACAGAAGTCAGTTTGACAGAAGAAGGCAGTGGCAAATATACCTTCACGCTTCCCAACTTTGTCATTCACACCAACAACAGCTACGTTGGTGATCTCGAAATCGGTGACCTGTCCCATGAGAATATTACCATCACCGATGAAGGCTTATTCTCAGCAGGAGGAACATTCGATGTTCCAGACGAGAACATTCCCAGCCAAATGTCAATGTTTGCGTCTGCATTCAAAAACATTCCTTATGAGCTCAATGGCAAGGTTAACAACGAGGACAAGCTCTATGCAACCCTCGACATCGTGCTCACTTTGACTGGTCTCGGTAAGTTTACTGTTTTTGTTGAGATGGGTGACGACGACTTTACAGCCGCAGCTCCTCTTGCCGCAGAACCATATCCTACGCCTTACGGCACTTCCGTTGTCTATGCAAATGGTAAATTCTATTGCGACGGTGTTACACCAAAGGAGGGTTCAGAGATAACTTATAGCAATACCGATGGCAGCATCGTTGACAACCACGTCTTTGACAACGGTTTCTGCACAGTTTGCGGTGCTCTCAAAGAGAATTATATGACAGCAGATGCAGACGGATTCTTCGAGATTGGCACAGCAGCCCAGCTCAAGTGGTTTGCCGCATACGTTAACCAGAAGGACGTTGCAGCCAATGCAAAACTGACAGCCGACATCGACCTGACTGGCGTAGAATGGACTTCCATCGGCATCGGCTCTGGCAACGCAGCACCTGGCGCAACAGCTTACACTGGCACTTTCGACGGACAGGGAAAGACCATCACAGGCTTCTATGCAGAAGGAGCAGGACACCTCGGCCTCTTCGGCGATGTTAGCGGTGCCACCATTAAGGACTTTAGCATCAGCGGCACACTTAATGTGACGGGCGGCTACGGCGGCGGCGTTGTCGCTTGGCCTATCAACAGCACAATCGAGAATGTATATTCCGCTCTTGTCGTTAGCGTTCCCAACAGTAGCACACACCATGTCGGCGGCGTGGTAGGTTCCGCCCGTGGCGGCAACACCATCAGCGGATGCACCTTCAGCGGCTCTTTAACAGTGGTAGCAGGTAGCACCGACAACTTCGCTGGCATTGCAGCTTACATCACAAACGGCGACAATGTTATTAACTGCGCCAACTACGGTGACGTTACATTCTCTGATGCTGGCTGTGCAGCAGGCGGCATCGTGGGATATGTCAATGCCCAGCAAGCATACGTACAGAGCTGTCTGAGCACAGGCACAATCCTCTTCGACGGCGAAGGCACAGCCAAATATGGTGCAGCTATCCTCGGTCGCACAAAAGGTTATGACGCAGCCAAGGTTACAAACAACTACTGGCTTGAAGGAAGTGCCAACGGTGCAGCAAAGAAAGACGACGGAACAGATCCTCTGGCAACAGGAAGCGTAACTGCTGAGCAGCTTGCAAGCGGTGAGGTTGCTTACAAGTTTGGCGAGGCTTGGAGCCAGTTCCTCGGCACAGATAAAGTTCCTGTACCTGGCGGCGTCACACCTGTTTCCTATATTGGCGAAGCTGGCTATGCAACAATGTATGACACAACATCAGGTTATGAGCTGAATGGCGACGTAACGGCTTACGTTGCTACCGCCAGCGGCAATTGGCTTGTGCTCACTGAGATTGAGAATGTTCCTGTCGGCACTCCTGTCATCCTGAAGGGTGGCTATTACAACAAGATTGCTGCTGACCTGCCTGCCATCAACATTGCAAACGACCTCCTGGGTACTGATGTTGCCACCGAAGCCGACGGCACACAATACATCCTCGCTCTCGCTAAACCCGCAGAAGCAGAAGCAGAAGAAATTGGTTTCTACAAGGCTGAAACAGGCACTATCATCCCCGCTGGCAAGGCTTATTATAAGAGCACAAACGGCGTTAAGGCCTTCTTCTTCACTGAGGACGATGCAACTGGCATCGCTGTTTCTCCCCTCGCGGAGACGGAAGAGGGGGCTACTATCTTCAACCTCGCCGGTCAACGCATCAGCAAGGCTCAGAAGGGCATCAACATCATGAACGGCAAGAAGATCTTGAAGTAATCACCTATATTCAGAAGCGAGGGGCAACAGTCCCTCGCTTCTCTATTTTTAATAAGAAAAACCTTAAACAACAACTAACATGAAACAAACAATCTACTCTCTCTTCCTGACTGCCATTCTCGGCATGTTGGGAATGCAGGTATGGGCGCAGGAGCTGACCACAAGGGACATCGACGGCGTCGCATACTACGAAATTGGCAGTGCTGCGGACCTCGTGGCATTCGCAGATTTAGTGAACGGCGGCGAGTCCGGTGCCAATGCCATTCTGACGGCAGACATCGACCTTACCAACGCCACAGTTACCGGCACTTGGGAGGCTTCCATCGGCACATCTGGGGTCATGTATACCGGCACCTTCGACGGACAGGAACACAAGATTACTGGCTTCGAGACAGAATGTTCTGCCGATGGAGGCGGCCTTTTTGGCTACACCAGCTATGCCACCATCAAGAACTTCAGCATCGACGGCGAACTGACATCAATAGCCGGAACAGGTTCTGGTGTTGTAGGCTATCCCTCCTACAGCACAATCTACAATGTGCATTCCACATTGACTATTTCTGTTCCCAATGGCGGTGTGCATCATGTGGGTGGCGTGGTAGGTTCCGCTCGTGGCGGCAACACCATCAGCCACTGTACTTTTGCCGGCACCATGACGGTAGCAGCAGGCAGCACAGACAACTTTGCCGGCATCGTGGCCTACCTTGGCGGCGACAGCGTGGTGTTCTGCGCCAACTACGGCAGCATCAAATTCTCTGATGTGGGCTGTGCAGCAGGCGGTATTGCAGGTTACCTCAACAACACAGGTTCATACGTCAGGGGCTGCCTGAACATGGGCAAAGTTGTTTGCGATGAACCCGATGGCGTTACCTCTTTTGGCGGTGCCATTGTAGGTCGTCTGAGAACACATGATGCAGCAAAGCTGACGGGCGACTGTTGGCTTGAAGGCAGTGCATACGGCGGGGGCTGCGACGGCGGCACAGAAAAGCTGCCAGGCGCACTTTGTGTCAATGAGACACAGCTTGCAAGCGGCGAGGCATGCTACTTCCTGAACAGCGACCAATCTGTTATCGGCTGGTACCAGAACTTAGACGGTACAGACGCACTGCCTTTGCTCGATGCCACACATGCACAGGTCTATATGGCTGGACGCTTGCATTGTAACGGTGATGTCTATGAGGGTGCAACCTATACTAACCAGGAGACTGGCGTCATTCAGGACGAGCACAATATCGTAGACGGCTTCTGCACTTACTGCGGACTCTTCGACGAGAACTACCTGACTCCCAATGCTGACGGCTTCTATGAGATAGCAACAGCCGGACAACTCGCATGGTTCGAGCAGAAGGTGAACCGTGGTCAGCTTGATGCTAATGCCATCCTGACTGCCGACATCGACTTCGCCGACCTGATGCCCGAAGGAGCAGACCCAGAAGAAACCGAGATTGAATGGACTCCTATCGGTGACTGGGGTGCAACCCGTGGTGTTTCCAGTGCTGGCTACAAGGGCCACTTCGACGGCCAGGGCCACACCATCAAGAACCTCAATGCCACTTCTAAGCAGAACTACTTCGGTCTGTTCGGCGTCATCTCGACAGGCTGCCTCATTGAGAACTTCACCATCTACGGCAAATTTAATACCACATTCCAATATGCAGGCAGCGCTGCTGCATACGCTCGTGACAACTTCCCCACCATCCGCAACGTCCACAGCTATGTGAACATTCACAACTCATATGCCGGTGGCAGACAAGGTGGTATCCTTGGCGGTGTTCTGACTACTGCCGACAAGACCATCATCGAGAACTGTGCTTACTCTGGCACACTTGACGGCAACGACGCTGGCGGCAACGGCAACTATGGCGGTATCGTTGGTTATGTGAACAACAACGGAGCAACCGTTGCTGATATCACCAACTGTCTGTTCGACGGCAAGGTTGTCAACAACAACGCTGAGCCTGGCGGCTGTACCTTCGGCGGCTTCGTCGGTTACAGTAACGGCGGTGTCGTAACCATCAAAAACTGTTTGTCTATTGGTACTGTACAGTCCAAAGTTTATGGTATGTTCTTCGGTGCAGTCAAGAGTACCAAGTCTTCACTGCCTAACAGCTACTACATAGGTTCGCCTCTTAACGGCTCTGCAAGTACCGTTACCTTGACAGCCACCGAGACCAACACCGAGGAGCTTGCCAGCGGTGAGATTTGCTGGAAGCTGAACGAAGAGACATTCATCAATCCTGCATGGCGCCAGACATTGGGCGAGAACAACTATCCCGTGCTCAACGCCAGCGCTGCCATCGTCTATCAGACGACCACAGGCTATGCCTGTATCTCCGAGGATGACCCCGAATCACTCTCCGACTTTATCAGCGACGTGATTGCTAACGAGCTGGAGTTTGTCGAGGACGAAGACCTCATGGCATACCAGGCATTGGTGAATGAATACAAAGAAACCGTCGAGTCTTGGGAGAGCATCGAAAGCTACGATGAGTTCCTTGCTGCCTATGCTGCAGTTGCAGAGCTGAAGGAAGCCATCAAACAGTCGGCTGCCGCCTACGCCGCTTATGTAAAGGCTTGCGATGATGTTGCTGCCTATATCGAGGAAATCGGCCTCGAAGGCGAATGGGCAGACTTGCTCAAGGCTTATCTTGAGGATGACATTGAGCCGAACAACGACTATCCCAACGGCAGCAAAGCCTACATCCTGGACAACCTCAACCTCGACGACGAAGCCCTCGCCGCTGAGATTACCTTCGTGAACAAAATGCTGGAGAATGCCCTCGCTGGCGGCATCACTGCCGGAACCGAAGTTACCCGTCTGATGGTCAATCCCGACTTCGCCGAAGACTACGAAGGCTGGACGGTTGAAGCTGACGGCGGCACTGCCACCGTTGGAGGCGTACGCAGCATCATGTCCATTCCTGAAGGATACAACAACAATAGCTTCAGCGCTTCCCAGACTCTGACCGAACTGCCGAACGGCATCTACACGATGTCCCTCAACGGCTTGTTCCGTACAGGTACCGACATGTACTCTCGGTTCTATGCAGGCCAGCTCTACCTGAACGGCACTTACAACTACTTCATGTCCATCGGCGAGGATGCCATCGATGTTGATGTCGCAGAGGACAAAGTGAACTGCGACATCGCAAGCGATGCTACTTATTCAGTTGACGGCATAGACTTTTATGTGCCCAATGGAAGGAATGGTTGCTCATACGCCTTCAACGCGGGCCGCTACCAGAACTTCGTTGCAACGGAAGTGACCGACGGCACTCTGACGGTCGGCGTACGCAACTTGGGAACAGGTCTCGCAAAGGACTGGCTGCCCTTCGGTGGCATGCACGTCTGGTATCTCGGCACAGCCGATGAGGCCAACGAGAAGCTTGCCAACGTGCTGAAAGGCTATGTTGCCCGTGCACAAATCATTGCGGACTTCGAGTATAGCGATGAAAATCCCGACTTCAAGCAGTACCCCAACATATCGGAAAATCTGAAAAACCAGCTTGACAATGCCATAGGGAAAGCAGAATCAGCAGCAAGCGGCGAGGACAAGATGAAACTCATCAACACGTTCTCCGCTCTCTTCAACGAGGTACATGCCTGCCGCAAGGCTTATATCGCAATGTACGAAGCTGCCAACAAGCTGTACGACATGCTCGACGCTTTAGTTGCTGTGGGGATTATCACCGAAGAAGAATGGGATGAATGGGATGCTGCCGTTATTGATGCACAGGATCATTATAGATATGGTGATGTCACGGCCGAAGAGGCACTTGCCATTGCCGCAAGCCTGAACATCATGGACGAGCTGATGCCTCAGGTGGATGGCGTTTACCAGCTGTCAACTCCTGCTCAGGTACAGCTCTTCGCCATCACCGTGAAAAGTGGCGAAGCCAACGCAAAGGCTGTCTTGACAGCTGACATCGACATGAGCGAAGCCACAGAAGAAGGATCGTTCGAGGCGATTGGCACTACAGAACAACCCTTCACGGGCGAGTTCGATGGTCAGAACTTCAAGATTACCAACTTCGGTCAGTATATTGTTGAAGAAGGTGAAGAAGAAGGCTACTACACGCTGTCACTTGCAGGTGACCGCCAGGGCTTCTTCGGCTATGCTAAGAATGCCACCATCCAGAACTTCAGCATCGATGGTGCTTTCGAGTACACCAGCGGCACAGGCGTTGGCGTCATCGGTTGGGCAGAAGGCACAACGGTCCGCAACGTCCACTCTTCCCTCGATATTGCTGTTCCCTCGACATCGCACCACATCGGTGGTATCTGCGGTGACTTCCGCGACAGCAGTAAGGCCTACAACTGCTCATTCAGCGGCAAGATAACTGTCAGCGACAGCAACACGCACGACTGCGTAGGCGGCATCGGCGGTTACTCCAATGGCGGTTGCCTCTACGAGAACTGCGCTAACTATGGCGACATCTCTTACACCAAGGCATCGTGCTATGCAGGCGGAATACTTGGCTACATCAACAGCACCTCACTTGCCGGCGTGAAGAACTGTCTCAACGTTGGTAAGATTCAGATGATAGGTGGTACGCCTACCAATGGCGGCGCCATCATCGGCACTGCACGAAGCGTCAACAATGCCACCGTCGTGAACAACTACTGGCTGGAAGGCAGTGCTCTTCAAGTCAGCGGCGAGAACCTTGTTCCTGCTACTGCTGTCACGGCAGAGCAGCTGGCAAGCGGTGAAGTCTGCTTCAAGCTGAATGGCGACCAGAGCGAAATCAACTGGTTCCAGACGCTTGGCGCAGATGAGTTCCCCGTTCTCTTCGACACGCACAAGGTTGTCTATCAAAACGCTGATGGCACCTACAGCAATGAGAAGTCAAGTACTGGTACAGGCACGGAGGAGGATCCGTTTGTAGTAAGGTCAGCTGCTGACCTCTCCAACCTGATTAACCTGCTCGTATCTGGACGCATGAACTATGTGGTTATGGAAGAAGATGTCGATATGGCAGACGTAACAGACTGGACGCCTCTCTTCAACATTCCCGACCAGTCTAATGGCTATCCCTTCATCGACTTCGACGGTAAGGACCACGTCATCAGAAACCTCACCTCCAACACGGAAGGTGCATACGACTACTGCGGCCTCTTCGGTATTCTCTGCGGCAATGTGCGCAACTTGGGCGTTGAGAATGCCAACGTGACATGTGCAGGCGGCACAGGTATTCTGGCCGGCTATCTTGGTCACTCAACCTTCGGCCAGCCCTGCTACATCGAGAATGTTTGGGTAACAGGTAAGGTGACTGCAAACGGCTACTGCGGCGGCATGTTCGGTAATGTTGCCTGCGAGAGCCACATCAAGAACTGCTATGCCAACGTGGAAGTGACCGGTTCGGGCGACCTCACAGGTGGCATCATCGGTCGTGTACGTGCAAAGATTGACATGACTCAGGTCTATGCAGCCGGCACCATCAACCGTGGCGGCGGCATTATCGGCGGCGGCTTCCAGGATGCAACTCCTGCCGGCACCTACACTCACATTGGTGTATGGAACAACACGGAGAAGAACTTCGGCCCCGCTCGTGAAAGCGAAGAGCTGAGCGACATCATCTACTACGACGGCACCAACTTTGCCGACATGCAGAGCCGGGTTGTTGCATGGGATCCCGCAGTATGGTACTGCGACATGGAACCCGGCAGCTATCCTGTACTGGGAGCCTTCGACCCCGATGCCATCAAGGGAGTTCTGGCCACAGAGTCCAACATTCAGCATGAGGGTGCAATCTACAACCTCTCAGGCCAGCGCGTCGAGAAGTTCCAGAAGGGCATCTACATCGTGAACGGCAAGAAGGTCTTGGTTAAGTAAAGAGCCTCTCCCAACCTCTCCACCGAGGAGGGGTTAGAAGATAACAACGGAACCCGCCCACGCTAAAAAGCATGTGGCGGGTTCTTCTTTTTGTCGCGTCGCTCAACACAGCACGCTGCGTCCATTGCTTCATCATGACAAAGCAATTGCTTCATCATGACCAAGCAATTGCTTTATCATGATGAAGCAACGACAACTCCACGTTGTGTTTTGCAACGCGGCTCAATTATGCACCAAAGTGCCGATGTCTTCGCCGCTGAGGACACGTTTCAGGTTGCCCACGATGTCCATGTTGAAGACGTAGATGGGCAGGTCGTTCTGCATGCACATGGCAGTGGCGGTGATGTCCATGACTTTCAAGCCGCGCGCGATGACCTCGCTGTAGGTGATGTCGTGGAACTTTGTGGCTGTCTTGTCCTTCTCCGGGTCGGCGGTGTAGATGCCGTCCACGCGGGTGCCTTTGAGCATTACGTCGGCCTCAATCTCGATGCCGCGCAGCGACGAGCCTGTGTCGGTGGTGAAGTAGGGGCTGCCTGTGCCGGCACTGAAGATGACCACTTCGCCCTGCTGCATCGCCTCGATGGCTTTCCATTTGTTGTAGAACTCGCCGATAGGCTCCATGCGGATGGCGGTCATCACGCGGTTCTTCTGTCCGATGGCACCCAGGGCACTGCTCAGTGCAAGGGAGTTGATGACTGTGGCGCACATGCCCATCTGGTCGCCCTTCACGCGGTCGAAGCCCTTGCCGGCTCCCGTCAGGCCACGGAAGATGTTGCCGCCGCCGATGACGATGCCTATCTGCACGCCCATCGAGGCGGCTTCCTTGATTTGCTCGGCATACTCGTTCAGACGTTTCACGTCGATGCCGTAGCCCTGTTCGCCCATCAGACTTTCGCCCGAGAGCTTGAGTAGAATGCGGTTGAATCTCATGATGTCATTTACTATTTTACTGTTTCTTTTTTTCGTTATGACGTTATAACGGGATTACGTTACAACGCCTTCAATGCCAAATTTCACTTCCTTGAAGGCGTAGCTGCGCCTTTTGCCTTCTGTGTCGCGGAGGATGAGATGTCCCGAAGGCTCCACGTCGATAAGGGTGGCGCGGAAAGTGCCATCCTTGTCGCTGTAGCTGTGTTCCTCGCCGAAGCGGTAGAGATGGCGCTTGTACTCGGCGTGAAGCAAGTCCAGCCAGTCGGAGTTGTCTGACCCGTCCGACTTGTCTGACTGGTCTGACTGGTCTGACTTGTCCGACCCGTCTATCATATTAATATAATGTGTAAAGCTCTCCATGAACCGCTCCAGCACGAGGTGTCGCTCCACGTCGTGCCCCACGATGTCGGCCAGTGAGCGCGGGTTGGGCGCGTCGCTTAGGAAACGTCGTTGGTTGACATTGATGCCGATGCCGATGATGGAGCTTCGCACCAACGCGCCCTGCAGGTTGTTCTCGATGAGAATGCCAGCCACCTTGCTGTCGCCATAATAGACGTCATTGGGCCACTTCACGGTGAACATTGAACATTGAACATTGAACATTGAACATTGCTTCGCCAGGGCGACGCGAACCGCCAGCGCTGCGGCTTCCGAGAGTGCAAACATCCGCGAGACAGGCAGAGCGGAAGGCATCACGCGCAGGCTGAAAAGCAAGTTCTCTCCCTTTGCCGACTCCCAGCGGTTCGTGTCAGCCCCTCTGCCGGCACTCTGGAACTCAGCCGTCACGAGCGTCATGCGGCGGTCGTCCGCCATGTCGAGGTGGCGCAAGTAGTTGTTCGTGGAGTCCACATCGTCAAGCTCAATCATTCGAAATGTCGGCGAATCGTCTAAGCAGAAATGCTTTTCCATTGCTTACTTTCATCAAATGTTCTGTGCAAAGGTACAACATTTAAGTGAAAAGTGAAAAGTGAAA
>JAFXZK010000101.1 GCA_017541265.1 Bacteroidaceae bacterium
GCAGAACTGCTTGGTGCCCTGAATGATGTCGTCGGCCGTGTAGTCGCCATAGGCATTGACGTGGCGCGAAGCGAACTCCTGACCGAAACCGCTGCAACCGGAAGGCTGAATGACATAGACCACATAGCCCATCGCTGCCCATTCCTGATAGTTGTAGTAGCTGTCGAGCAGGCGACCCACAGGAGAGCAACCGCCATAGTAATAGACGAGCATCGGGTATTGCTTCGTCTCGTCGAAGAAAGGTGGCAAGTAGTAGCAACCATAGATGGTGTCGCCCCGCTCTGCCTTGAAGTTCCAGTCGCGGCACTCACCAAGCTGGATGTCCTTCAGCCGGGTAGGGTTGAGGTCGTAGAGCAGACGTTCCTTAGAGCCCCCTCGTCCCCCTTTAGAGGGAGTAAGGTCGCGCAGCCAGCAGCGGTCGGTGCTCATGCTGCTCTCGCCGATATAAGCGAGGAAGGGCTTCTCCTTGGCGAGGCTGAAGCTGCTATATATATAAGGTTCGGAGAGTAAGACCCTCTCCCAAGCCTCTCCCTTGTAGGGAGAGGAGCTGATACCTGTGGATGTTGAGGTGGATGTTGTAATTGCTCCCCTCCCTACAAGGGAGGGGTTGGGGGTGGGTCTGTTGGGTCTGTTGGGGTCTATGCGATAGAGGCTCTTCAGGTCGCGGTTCTCACAGAGGGCATAAATCATGCCGTCCTGCTCCGACCACTGATACCCGGTGACGGACGGGTCGAAGTCGCGCGTCAAGCAGCTTACTTCCTTGGTTTCGAGGTTGATGAGGAACAGCTCGTACTCGTAGCTGCTGGGTATCTTGTCTTTAGGAAGCGTGTTGCCTATGCCGCCGAGAGCCTCTGGACTGCCCGTGAGAGACACATATTTCCCGTCGGGCGAGAACTGGAACGAACCGATGAAGCCATCGTGACGAACCAGCGTGTCGGCCTGTCCGGTCTTGGGGTCGAGCAGAAGCAGGTCGGTGAACTCGAAGGGCCGTTCCGTCAGCTTTTCCGTGCGGATGGAGACGAGGAAGCGGCTGGCGTCCTTGTTGGGAACGACATAGACATTGCGTGCGCCCTTGGTGATGGGTGTCGTGATGCCCGTCTCGATGTCGTAGAGCGAGTAGTTGCGGCGGTTGCGATAGCCAGGCTGACGGTCGTCTGGCTCCAGGATTTGGTGTACGTCCTTGTTCTTCTCCTCGGGCACCTTCTCGTCGATGGTGATGAGGAAGTGCTTCAGGTCGTCGGTCAGCCAGGCGTAACCCTTGCCCGTGTATTTGCCGATGAATGTCTTCTCGCCCGTCTTGGGGTCAACCGTCTCGTAGCACCAAGTACCCTCCGTCTCGCGATAGGAACGCAGATAGCGGTCGCCCTCGGGCAACCAGTACTGGAAACCGTCGAGACTGAACTCCTTGCCTGTCGCAAGGTCGATGAAGATGTCCCGGCCTTCCGTTTCGCCACCCTTATAAGTAATGTTCTTGTGGATGCGGACGTACTTGCCCGAGCTGGAGAGTTCCACGCCGTTGATGCGTTCTCCATGCATCATATCGGCATTCGTCCAGTAGCGCCTTCCCTCGGGATTGATTTCAACGAACTGCTCACTTTCGACAGAGAGGCGAAGCGTATCGACGCCCCCTCCAGCCCCCTCTTTTGGGGAGGGTTTGACGAGGAGCTTGATGCTCACCTCGTGCCGCCCGGGAACAAGCTCGAAGTCGCCGCCCTGCTCATTGCCGTCGATGAAGAGCTTGTGCTTGCTCTCGCACTTCACATTGACCTTGCCCTTTGCAAAACCCGTGTTCTGAAGGGTAAAAGAAGCGAAATACAAAGCCAAGCCCCCCTCCGTCTCCCCCGAGGGGGAGAGAATGAAGCCTTCTTTAGGGGAGGCTTCTTTGAATTTTGAATTTTGAATTTTGAATTGTCCCCCCTCCATATACACCTCATCGAGGTCAATCCGTTTCCCTTCCGTATCGAGCGTATCGGTCATAAACGGCTTTGTCATAGGGTAGGGACCAGCCAGACGAATCTTGTTGACGTCAATCGTTTCCGCTGCCACCACCAGCGGCAGAGCAATCAAAGATAATAATATGTGTCGCATAAGCGAAAGATAATTATTAATGTTTATGCAAATTATGTCGTATAGTCGTTGACGGCCTTGATAATTGAGCGTTTAAGCTCTTCCCAGTCCATTTCAGCAAATATGGGCGGTATACCGTGTATGTCTCCGCGTCCTCGAAATAGGTGAGACTTCGCAAGGCCACAAATTCAGAATGCTCGGGGTACTTGCGTTTGTAGAATTGAAGTATCTCGGACAATGAATAGTGCTTGAGGAGGAAATACATGTCAATGAAGTCCTTGCGCGACCCACGATTTTCAATGGCATAAATCTTCATGGCAGCAATGTCTATGGGCGACGCGAGTCTCAAACCATCCTCTGTGACGACCTCGTCAATCCAAGGATAATCATAGTCCACAATGTCAACCTTTACATTGTTGATAAGGAAGCATTTTATCGTGTCGCCAGGACTTAATTTTTCTACTTCGCCCCATTGCCCGAAAGTACGAAGCAAAGTTTCTGAGGAAGTGTTTATCTGCCCGAACAAATCAAGGTCAACCGATGACCGATGCCCGTATTGCAGGGCTAACGAAGTTCCTCCGACCAAGCGTGTTTCTGCAAGAGACGGTTCTTTCATGAGAAGTCTCAAGAGTTCCAGAATGTTGGGTTCGATTGTCTGATACGATAGCATCTGTAATCTTCTTTTTGAGTTCCTGACATAGCACAGACGAAGGCAAGGCTGACGGCATCCAACGTCCTGGCTTTCTTACACACATCAACAATCTTGTCCATTCCATAGAACGACCTGACAAGCCGCCAATCTTCAAGCGTACCATATTCCAACACACGCAAGATGATATGAGACGGGTACAAATCAGGGTCAAACTGTTCCTTGTCAATATCCCAGAATATCACAGGAGACAATCGTTTTATGAAACTTTCCTTTCCCATTTGGACTTGATTATAGATTAGACTGCGCAAAGTTACACAATATATTTAATATAAGGAATACGAAGGCTTGATTTTTGTATCCTGACAGCTTTCTTATGCGTCGGCGAAGGTGCGGCCGTCGAGGAGGGTGACTTGGAGCTTGGTGTATTCCGAATGGAAGTCGTTCCTGAGGCGGTCGAGGTAGCGGCGGCATTCCCAATGGCACATGGGAAGGTCGTGGAGCAGATGGTTGCCGCAAGTCTCGGGTGTCGTGGCCGGGACTTCTGTTTGTGTTAGCATCCACTCCAGGCACTCGATGGTGAGGCGGCGCATATCCTCGACGCTGTACGAGCCGGTCATGATGATATACATGCCTGTGAGGCAACCCATCGGACCGACATAGACGACATCGTCCTTCACCTGCGAGTTGCGGAACCACGTTGCCATCAAGTGCTCGATGCTGTGGATAGCGGCGGGAGCGACGGCAGGCTCTTTGTTGGGTTCGGTGATGCGCAGGTCGAATGTGGTGAATCCCTTGTCCACGCGCGACACATAAATGCCGGGCTTCAGGTGTGTGTGGTCGATTGTAAAGCTTTGTATTACTTCCATGATGTAGAAAATTTCCTAACTTCTTGTGACGTTCTTGACGCCTTTAACTGTTTTGAGTTTCTTGATGAGTTGCTGGAGGTGACTGGTATCGTCGAGCATAACGGTGAGGGTGCCGTTGAAGAGGCCGTCGTGGCTGTCAATGCTGATGCTGCGGAGCAGTATCTTCTCCTCCTTACTTATTATATTAGTGATGTTGCTGACGATGCCTATGTCGTCGTTACCAATGACACGAAGGGTGACGGGGTACTGGCTGCCTTGCTTGCCCGCCCATTTCGCACGAACAATCCTGTAGCCGAAGCGTTGGCGGAGCTGCGGCGCGTTGGGGCAGTCCTCGCGATGTATCTTGATGCCGCCTCCGCTTGTGACGAAACCAAAGACGGCGTCGCCATAGACAGGCTGGCAGCACTTCGCCATCTGGAAGTCGAGGCCTTTGAGGTTCTGGTCGATAACGATAGCCCCCTCCCCGCTCCCCCTTTGGGGGAGTGCCTCGTCTTGCATCACAAACTGGTCGGCAGAAAGCCTCCCCTCGGGGGGTAGGTTTGAAGAGGGCTTTTGCAGCTGGGCGTAAGTCTCGAGGACGGTGTTCGTGTCGAGCTTGCCGTCGGCGAGGGCGGCATAGAAGTCCGTGACAACCTTGTAGCCGAGCTTCGTCATGGTATGCATCAGCACAGGCTCTTCGTAGTCGAGCTTCTTGTTCTTCATCTTGCGCTCCAGCTCCTCCTTGGCAAGGAGAGCCTGCTTGCTCTCCATCTCCTTGAGGCTCTGCCGCACCTTCGCCCTTGCCCGCGTCGTGGTGACGATGTTCAGCCAGTCCTGCTTGGGCGACTGGTTGCTGCTGGTGAGGATTTCCACTTGGTCGCCGCTCTGGAGTTTCTGCCTGATTGTGACATTCTTGTTGCCGATGCGTGCGCCGACGCACTGGTTGCCCACCTTCGAATGGATGTGATAGGCGAAGTCGAGCACCGTGGCGCCCATCGGCAGCTTGAAGATGTCGCCCTTGGGCGTGAAGACGAACACCTCGTCCTCCTTCAGGTCGAGGCGGAACTGGTCCATGAGCTGTGCGTCGTCGTTTGTCTCCAAAGCGCTTCTGACACCGGCCAGCCATTCCTCGATGCTGCTTTGACCGCCCTTGATGCCCTTGTAGCGCCAGTGCGCCGCGAGTCCGTGCTCGGCAATATCGTCCATGCGCTCCGTCCTTATCTGCACCTCCACCCACTTCTGCTCAGGGCCGAGAACGGTGATGTGGAGGCTTTCGTAGCCGTTGCTCTTGGGTACAGAAAGCCAGTCGCGCATACGCTTCGGATTGCTTTGGTACATGTCGGTAATGATGCTGAACACCTGCCAGCACTCCATCTTCTCGCGCTCTGGAGGCGAGTCGAGGATGATGCGAATGGCGAAGAGGTCATAGACGCCGTCCACATCGACGTGCTGCTTCTGCATCTTCTGCCAGATGCTGTGGATGCTCTTGGTGCGTCCCTTCATGTGATAGTGCAGCCCGGCAGCCTTGAGCTTCTCGTCGATGGGCTTCAGGAAACGCTCGATGTAGGCGTCGCGGTTGCGTTTCGTCTCGTTGAGCTTGTCCTTGATGTGGTAGTAGGCGTCGCGCTCAAGGTATTTGAGGCTGAGGTCTTCCAGTTCGCTCTTGAGCTTGTAAAGACCGAGCTTGTGGGCGAGGGGAGCATAGAGATAAGCGGCTTCCATCGCCACCTTGCGCTGTGCCTCGACGTTCGTCGTGTCCTTTATCTGACGCATCACGCAGACGCGGTTGGCAATCATGATGAGGATGACGCGCATATCCTCGGCAAAGGTGACGAGCAGGCTGCGGAAGTTCTCGCTGCCCACTGTCGCGCTCTTTGTATAGAGTTCGCGGATGCGCATCAGTCCGTGCAGTATCTTCGCCACTTCCTCGCCGAAGTCCTTCTTGATTTCTTCGAGAGAAGCGGCACCGCTTTTCACCATTGACCAGAGAAGTACACTCACCACGCTGCCTCTGGTCAGTCCGATTTCCTGCCCGACGATGAGCGCCGTCTCTGTGTCCTTCACAATCGGGTTGATGCCGAAGACGTCCCTTTGCAGCATCCCTTGCTCCGTCGCGCGCTGCAAGTATGCGGAAAGCTTCTCCTCGTCGCCCTCCCGCATCACGTCCTCGGCCAGCGAGAACAGTTCCCTTTGCACAGCTTTGATGCGCACATGCTCCTCTTCGGTAAAGAACTTTGTCACCTCCATTTCAAGTCGTTTTATATGATGTGTAGTGCAAAAGTACAATGTTTTTGACGAAAGACCAAATATATATTTGTTTTTTGCTTGTTTTTTTATACTTTTGCAGGGAAATTAAAAAAGTTTAGAAACCATGTTCAGCAAAGAAGACATTCTGCAGATAGAGCAGAAAGGAATGACTGTGGCGCAGATAGAGGCGCAGTTGGAGTGTTTCCGCAAGGGCTTTGAGTTCCTCAAGTTGAAAGGTGCTGCTGCTGTGGGCGACGGCATCATGGCTCCGACAGAAGACGAGGCAGAGGCTTACATCAAGACTTGGAACGACTATAAAGCAGAAGGGCACAGGATTACCAAGTTCGTCCCTGCCAGCGGCGCTGCAAGCCGCATGTTCAAGAATATGTTCGAGTTCCTTGATGCCGACTATGACGTCCCCACCACGGACTTCGAGAAGACATTCTTCGCACGCATCCACGACTTCGCTTTCTTCGACGCCCTGAACGATGCCTGCTTCCTGAACGAAGGAAAAGGCGTTGATGCACTCATCGAGGAGGGGGACTATAAAGCGGTTGTCGCCAATATGCTGGGGGTGGACGGCTTGAACTACGGGCAGCTGCCCAAGGGCTTGTTGCAGTTCCACAGCTACGACGACTGCGCCAAGACGCCTGTCGAAGAGCACCTCACGGAAGCCGCCCTCTATGCTAGCAGCAGGGGAGAGGCAGAAGTTCACTTCACCGTTAGCGGCGAACACAGGGAACTCTTCGAGGACCTCATCAGCCGCGTCCTGCCCGAAGCCCAAGACAAGTACAAGATTACCTACAAGGTCTCTTTGAGCGAACAGAAACCGAGCACCGACACCATTGCCGTCAACATGGACAACACGCCCTTCCGCACCGCCGACGACAAGCTTCTGTTCCGTCCGGGCGGTCACGGCGCACTCATCGAGAACCTCAATGATTTGCAGAGCGACATCATCTTCATCAAGAACATAGACAATGTGGTACCCGACCGCCTGAAGCCCGACACCGTCTTTTGGAAGCAGGTCATCGCAGGCGTGCTGGTCGATACGCAGAGGAAAATCTTCGCATATCTGCGTATGCTCGACAGCGGCAACTTCAGTCACGACGACCTCGAGGAAATCATCCGCTTCGTGCGCCATACGCTAAACAGCGACGTGCCAGGCTTGAAGAACTTGGAGGACACCGAGCTGCATATTTTCCTGAAGAAGATGCTCAACCGCCCAACTCGTGTCTGCGGAGTTGTGAAGAACATAGGCGAACCCGGCGGCGGTCCCTTCCTCGCCTATAACCCCGATGGCAGCATCTCGTTGCAGATACTGGAGAGCAGCCAGATTGACCAGAACAACCCGGAGTACATGAAGATGTTCACGCAGGGCACACACTTCAATCCCGTGGATTTGGTTTGCGCTGTCCGCAACTACAAGGGCGAGAAGTTCAACTTGCCCGACCATGTCGACCCCGCCACGGGCTTCATCTCCTACAAGAGCAAAGATGGCAAGGAACTGAAAGCATTGGAGCTGCCCGGCCTTTGGAATGGTGCCATGAGCAAATGGAATACCATCATGGTTGAAGTGCCGCTCACGACCTTCAACCCCGTCAAGACGGTCAACGACCTGCTTCGTCCGCAGCATCAGAAGTGATAGGGTGAGCTTAAAATGAGAGATATGAAGAAAAGACTTTTCTCTCTCTTCTTGCTCCTTGCTCCCTGTTCCATTATCATGGCGCAGCAGTTCGTGGAGGACTCCTTAAAGATTCAAGGGCAGATGCGCCGGTTCTGGATGTATATGCCCGAAGGCATACAGAAGGATGCGCCGCTGGTGTTCGTGCTGCACGGCTACGGCAATCCGGGAAATAAAGAGACTTGGATGAACAAGGCCGCCGAGAAACACAAGTTTGCCGTCTGCGTGCCTCAAGGCTGGAAAGACCCCAAGGGCAAGCCATCTTGGAACGTGGGCTATCCCTTTCAGGAAGGCTGGAAGGTGGATGAAGTGGCTGGCATGGAGCAGCTCGCCAAGTATGTTCAGAAGAAATACCACCTCAGCCGCAAGAACACGTTTATGACAGGAATGTCGAATGGTGGCGAGATGTGCTACCTGACTGCCTACAGCAAGCAGAAGACCTTCAAGGCTGTGGCTCCCGTCTCTGGTTTGACGATGGAATGGATTTACCGAACAATGGATGCACCCAAACCCATGCCTCTTTTCGAGATTCACGGAACAGCTGACCACACCTCTGAATGGGACGGCGACCTCGAGAACAAAGGAGGGTGGGGAGCTTACATGTCTGTTCCTATCGCCATCGGTTATTGGATTGCCAAGAACAAGTGCGAATGCGAGACCGCAGAGCACGTCAATGGACTCAACAAAGAGAATGGCCGCTCCATCATCAAGCACAAATACACAGGCGGTCCCACGGGATGCGAGGTTTGGCTCTATGAAGTCGTGAACGGCCCCCACAGCTGGTTCGACCACGACATTGATACAGGCGAAGAGATTTGGACGTTCTTTAGCAAATATATAGAATAAAAGCTATGCGATTCACTTTCAGGCATTTTTATCTTTTCACCTTTTCATCTTTTCTGCCTGGGGTGCAGACAGATTTGTCAAGCGCGAAGTGCGCGGTGTCTGGATGGCAACCGTCTATGGCATTGATTGGCCGAGCACGACTGGCTATACTGCCAGCATACGCAATCAGCAAAAGGAGGAGATGATTCTGTATTTGAACGTGCTTCAGGAAAACAACTTCAACGCCGTCTATTTTCAGGTTCGCCCGATGTGCGATGCCTTCTACAAGTCCAGCTATGAGCCTTGGTCCAGTTATCTGACCGGGCAGCGAGGTAAGAATCCAGGTTGGGACCCTTTGGCTTTCATGGTAGCAGAGTGCCACAATCGCGGATTGGAATGCCATGCGTGGGTCAATCCCTACAGGTGGTCTACCACTGCCGAAGGATGGAATACAGCCCAAGACCGCAGACTCAAGAATGCCAAGATGCTGCTCAGCTACACTAATTCCAGCGGCACAACCACCATCATCCTCAATCCCGCCCTTGATGCAACCAATGAGCGCATCGTGAATGTCTGCCGAGAGCTGATAGAGAAGTACGACATCGACGGCATCATCTTCGACGACTATTTCTATCCCAGCGGCATCCCGACCACGAGCGAGGCAGACGACTACGAGGATTGGCAGTCTTCCGGAACAGACTTGAGTTTCGCTGATTGGCGACGGGCAAACGTCAACAAGATGGTGGCCGATGTGTACGAGATGATTCAGGAGGTAGATTCGTCGTGCAAGTTTGGCATCTCGCCAGCTGGAGCGGCCTGCACCAATGCCTCTGTAGCAGCCAGTCATGGAGTGGAGAGGATGCCTGTGGCAAGCGATTGGCAATACAACGGCATCTTCTCCGACCCTGTGGCTTGGCTCGAAGAGGGCACCATCGACTACATCTCGCCACAAATCTACTGGAAGACCAATCACAGCACCAATCCCTTCGGCCCTATGACACAGTGGTGGTCCACAGTAGCAAAGCAGTTCGGACGCCATCACTATGCCAGCCACTCATTGACCTTCCTGCAATCCTGCAACACCACCTCCGACTGGAGTGAAGTAGGGCAGCAGATGCAATACTCTCGCCAATATACGGAAAATGCTGCTCCAGGGCAAATCTATTATTCCGCTTGCGACATCGACGGCAAGAAGGTAAGCGGACTGGGTGAATGGCTCAAAAGGAACAAGTATCAGCGTCCAGCCCTTACTCCTGCCATCGATTGGAAAGATGCACCTTCATACGGCTCTGTAGAGAATCTCCGATGGGAGAATGATTCGCTCATTTGGGACTCGCTGGGTCGAGTTCGCTATGCCGTCTATGCCATTCCCGATAACATCAGTGATGCGAGTGCCGAACGCAGTACGGCTGGCGGAATCCTGTCCACCTATTTGCAGAAAACCTGTTACACCAATTCCTTCCTCATTCCCGAAAATCGTCTGAGCGGCTATCGGTTTGCTGTTTCTGTGGTGGACCGATATGGCAATGAATTCCAGCCCACATACATCCGCGAGGAGAGTACTGGCTTCATCGAAATGGCTGGCACTACTCTCGATGTGAAGTTCGAGAACTGGGAGCTTGTGACCAACCGCGAAGCCGATATCGAGGTCTTTAGCACAACCGGCATGAAGATGTTGAGCGGAGAGAACTGCATAACCCTGCCCCTCATTGGTCTCCCCAGCGGAATCTACATCGTCAAAGCTCACAACAGGAATGCCCAAGTGACCCAAAAAATATACCTAAGGTAATTACGTTTGTTATTCTTTAGAAAGTAAGAGAGGTTCGGCAGAAATGCTGAGCCTCCATCCTCTTGATGCCAAACCGCTTACAGATAGTATGAAGAAACTTATAGATAATGTCTTAATCTTCAAATAAGAATAAAATGGCACACAAAGACTATGTAAAGAAAGACTTGGCTGGCTATTGGTACAATTCCAAGTATCCACCTAACTATGAAGTGAATGGAAGCCTATATCATGGCTATAAGAACTCGGCAGAGGAAACTCTTTTCTATGATTTTGCTGTTCAAAGATATGACCTTTATTTCACTTATAGGGGAAAGCCGTATCATTTCCTCTCTGATTCAGAACATGTGGCATATTGCGATGATCATTATACGGAGGAATATAAGCGCTTTCCTGACGGTAATACAGCCCTGGAACAGTTTATCATTGACGGCAAGCCATTGATTGAACTTGTCAATGAGCTGGAGGATGTAGAACCAATATGAGTTGGTGAAAAACAAAGAAGAAGATGCAGGACTGTCTTAGCCCTGCATCTTTTTCATTTTCCGCTTCAGGTGTCTCAGATATGCTTCTAAAATGATTGAAGAGCAGTCGTCGGCATCGGGATAACAAAAAAACTTTTTCAGAAAAAGGTACAATTATGGTACAAATGTTATTTTGCTCCTTTTCTTCTGTTGCATTCTATGCAAAGCATTTGGCAGTTTTCAATGACGGTTCGTCCGCCGTCGCGCCAAGGGGTGATGTGGTCGCCTTCCATGAACTCGAAGTCGAACTCCTTGCCGCAATGAGGACAGATGTGGTCCAGCTTCTCCCATACTGCCAGCTTGATGTCGTCTGGGAAGGCGCGAAGGTCGAGGTAATGCTCATCGCCTGTCAGGACGTAGGGGATGATGCCCGACTGCCTCTGTATCTCGCTGTCGCGCGTCAAGGTAGAGATGCGCTGGGCAAGGGCGGCGGTGTCGAGCGTTGCAGAGCCGTACTTGTCATAAAGCGCAGCCCAATCCAAGCCCTTCATAATCTTCTTGAACTTCTTCATGTCGAAGTTTGTAATGGCCCAGTTGAGTGCCGTCTGGAAGTAAGTCCAAAGGTTGTTGGCATTGGGGTCGTGCTGATGGTCTGCCATATAGCCGACGATGGTTTGCCGATGCCCCTGACGTGTCTCGTGGTCTGCCATCCATTCAAGTGCTTTCTTGAGGAAATCCTGACGGATGGGCGTGCCGTTCACCAAGTCCTTGCCCAAACGATATGCTCCGCAATTAGACTTCGAGAAGTGTCGCTTGGCATCTGTGACGAATGGACCTGCATAGATGGCATTGTTGATTTCCTGCTCATTCAGAGCCTTGCCAGCAATGTTGATAGTCTTGAACCACTCCAACTTTTCCGAAGCCTCTCCTTCGCAGACATAGACGGTAAGCTTGTAGTCGAGTATCCTGCGACGTATGTCCTCGGGCTGGTTGAAGAAGTTCTTGAAGTCATACGAGAACTTGCCTGCCACGTATTCGCAGAGCGAGAGGGTGCGCTGCTGCCCGTCCATCACTTCGTATGGGCATTCTGCGTCCTCGCTTCGCTTCACCCAATACATCACATTCAGCGGGTAGCCGTTCAGCACAGTGGTAATGACTGCCTGCTGCTCCTTTTCGTTGTAGATGAACTCGCGCTGATAAGGCGGACGGATGTCGAGCAAGCCGTCATAGCCGCGAACGCCTTGTTCATCGTTGTTTGTGTAACCTTTGGTAATCTCGCCAACAGTCACTTCTATTTGCTTAATAGTCATCATATTGTTTGAGGATGTTTGTTGCGGATAAGGATTCTGCTGTATTGTCTTTTCCCATTAACGACTCCACAGCCGCCTCTATCTTCTGGATGTACTTTATAACCAACATCTTTGAGGATTTCGCTTGGAGCTGAAGCCCTTGTATTACCACTTGCTTGCCATACAATTTCAAATTGCTCAGGGCAATACTTATCAAGGAAAGTAATAGGAACGCCCATAATGCCAGGATAGTCATAAGGAATATCTTGGGTTCTGTTTACATTGATAGCATTGTAGTTGTCATAGTGAGGATACTCTTCATGCGAATAACGACAAACTAAATCTAATTCTTCGTTTCGCTTCGGTATTTCAAGATTCGTGAACCAATTCACGCCCGAAACACGAATCAAGTCTTCACGATGGTCTCCTGCTGTTGCGATGTCTTCGTATGGTGAAAAGAAATGGGCTGCGCCACCCTTAAAGCCATAGCCGAGCCATACTTGATTTGATTGCAGGAGCGGAAAGACTTCTTTGTATGTTATGGCATTTTGGTGTCCTATTATCAAGAACTTCTTTCCATATTCCATTAGTTGCCCTATGTATTCCCTAAACAACGAGAACGGAGGATTAGTCACGACAATATCCGCTTCCTTAAGCAGTTCGATGCATTCTTTTGAACGGAAATCGCCATTGCCTCTTAGACAGGAAAGGATATTCTTGTCGTTCTTGATAAGGTATTCAACATCGGCTAAATCAACAGCCCCATCGCCGTTAACGTCCGACACTTCGGTTATCTCAACTTTGTACGCCACTTCCTTCTCTTCGCCTTCTGCATCCAAACCAAACAGCATAAGCTGTGTGCCCATGATGGGCGATCCATCATAGCAAGTACAAATCAGCTTCTTCAAACCCAACTGATTGAACCGAAGAGCAAAGTATTTGAAGAAATTGCTCTCGTATGGGTCATCGCAGTTGCACAGCACTACCTTATCACGGAAATGCGGCCAGTAGTGCTGTAGTTCCCTTTCTATGTCCGTCAACTGTGTGTAGAACTCATCTTTCTTGGCTGTCTTGGCAGCACTCAGATTCTTGTTTGCCATAGATTGATAGTTAAAGTTTATGTGCATCAACTATCAATCACGCCAAGACGCAAAAAGGCGTGATGCACCTTGTTGCGTTCAGCAAGAGGCGAAGCCTAGGAAAACTTGGTACCTCTGTCCATCACACGAATGCATCACGCTTAAGCGTATGCTTCGCTATATGATGGAACAGAGAAACCAGATGTGGCTCACCCGTCACTTATTATTCCGTGCTTGTTATACCAAAATGAGTTTCCTAGGCTTACTTGGCTGAACGCGAAATAATAGCGAATGCTTTTCTTTTAGCTCGGATTTTTCCCCGAACATGGGGCAAAGTTACAAAGAAATCTTGAAATGCAAAAGCTTTCAGGGAAAAATGTTTTGAAGACAAGTGAATGTTTAGTAACTATGCCTTCGGTGTGGCCTGCGAACTCCGCGAAGCGCTGAAAGGCCTTAAAGAAGAGGATTGAAGATTGAGGATTGAAAATTGAAAGTTGAAAGGTGACGACCGAGTCTGAGACAGTTAGGACAGTTAGGACAGTTGGACAATTAAAACGAAGCACAAATACCCTTATATTTACTATATAATTAATTAATATATAGATAGTTATTTATAGTATAAAGGGAATTGTATGTCTCAAAAATAAAACTGTCCTAACTGTCCTACTGTCCTAGGATGGCTTTTCAATTCATCTAAATGGCTAACAGTCAACGAAATACGACATTTGTAAAGCTTCGTTCCTAAGATGCCGACACTCAAAAAAGGGACAAAAAGCCCCCCAAAACCCCTCTTTTAGGCCTCAAAAGACGTACAGAAACCTCTCTTTCCTATGTTTTTCCCTATATTTGGCGCACATTTGGCTGATGTAAAGTTCATGTGCTCGGACAACAAATACTATGAATTTGCGGCCAAATGGAGCATTTGGGAGTCAAAAGTAGTATAACTGAACACGTCTAAGTGCACAATTAGACACGGTTAGTTTGCGAACTAGGCAGGGTTAGTTTGCGAACCAAGCACGAGAGACCCGTAAAGCATGTTTTATCGCATTATAAATGCTTATACTCTGATGCTGACGGATTGCAAATCCGCCAGAACAATTACATATTAAAGAAAAACGCGTTCCGCGACTACAATCGCGTCTTGGTGCTAAAGCATCCAAGAATTGCCATCAATGGCTCACGAATTACCATTAACAATTATATGACAATTACATGGGTTATTACATGGCAATTACATGTTAAAGAAAAACACGTTCCGCGACTACAATCGCGTCTTGGTGCTAAAGCATCCAAGAATTGCCATCAATGGCCCACGAATTATCATGAATAATAATATGTGCAATTCATGAACCATTACATGGCAATTATATGTTAAAGATAATAACGAACACGGATTTAACAGATTAAGCGGATGTCCGCCTGATTATTTCAGCATCGGACACAAAAAAGCCTTCCCTGATGTGAGGAAAGGCTGAAGCAAAGTGGACGCCCCAAAAGCAATTGCAAACGAAATTCCTTGACATGAAATGCTACAAGAATACAGGGTTTCAGACCTAACTTCATGCCGTTTTCGCCAAAACTCCCAGTACTTATGGCAATAAGAACGTGGACTTATCGCCATAAGTACTGGGAATTTTTACCATCACGACACGTCTGATTTGCGTCAAAATTATGCCTTGTTTGATGTTTAGATGTATTCTGATTATACTTATTTAACCACTTCTCATAAAACCAAGCTTCGGAACACACTGATTTCCAGTGCAAATTCGATTTACGGGCATTTCTCGCGTTTTGTGGCACTGAAGCCCACAACACCCAAAACAAGCCCTCAGAAGAGACGGAAATGCGAATTATCTTGACACGGAACCGCTATAACTCACACGGCAAATAGTTAAAGATATAAACACAAATTACCACTAATTGCCCATTAATTTCTCATTAATGATAATTACATGGCTTGTTACATGGCAATTACATGTTAAAGAAAAACACAAATTACCATCAATGGCCCACGAATTACCATGAACAATAATATGAGCAATTCATGAACCATTACACGGCAATTATATGTTAAAGATAAACACGAACACGGATTTCACAGATAACACGGATAAGAATAATCCGTTGACTTACCCTTTGGTCGTCGAGCCTTGCTTCAATCCGAGTCATCCGTGTTCAAGAAAAAGTTTTCTGTGTTTTCTGCGTGAAATGGCGGCAAAGAGTTAAATTATCGTAAAAGTTTGCCATTGCGGACATATTATATTATGTGTATTGGGAGAAATGTTGTATCTTTGTCGCCGCTTCCGCATACGCGAGGCAAGTGATTATTAACTTTATTAACCAACTTTTTAATTAATCTGTATGGCAGATTTGAAAAATGTTGCTCCTCTCCCAGATTTCGATTGGGAAGCTTTCGAGCAGGGCGACAGCAACGCAGGTGTGAGCCGCGAGGCTCAGACAGAGGCTTATGAAGGCTCTCTGAACAAGGTAAGTGACCACGATGTAGTTGACGGTACCGTCATCTCGATGAACAAGCGCGAGGTGGTGGTGAACATCGGCTTCAAGAGCGATGGTATCATACCTATGAGTGAATTCCGCTACAATCCCGACCTGAAGGTGGGCGACACTGTAGAGGTTTACATCGAGAATCAGGAAGACAAGAAGGGTCAGCTCATTCTTTCTCACAAGAAGGCACGCGCTTCCCGTTCTTGGGACCGTGTGAACGAGGCTCTTAACAACGATGAAATCATCAAGGGCTACGTGAAGTGCCGCACTAAGGGCGGTATGATTGTTGACGTCTTCGGCATCGAGGCATTCCTGCCCGGCAGCCAGATTGACGTGAAGCCCATCCGCGATTACGATATCTTCGTAGGCAAGACGATGGAGTTCAAAGTTGTGAAAATCAACCAGGACTACCGCAACGTCGTTGTCAGCCACAAGGCTCTCATCGAGGCAGAGCTGGAGGCTCAGAAGAAGGAAATCATCGGCCGACTCGAGAAGGGTCAGGTGCTGGAAGGTGTGGTCAAGAACATCACCAACTACGGTGTCTTCATCGACCTTGGTGGCGTGGACGGTCTCATCCACATCACAGACCTCAGCTGGGGCCGTGTCAGCGACCCGAAGGAAATCGTTGAGCTTGACCAGAAGATTAACGTGGTTATCCTTGACTTCGACGACGAGAAGAAGCGCATTGCTTTGGGTCTGAAGCAGCTCACTCCACATCCTTGGGACGCTCTTGATCCCAACCTCAAGGTGGGCGACCACGTGAAGGGCAAGGTTGTCGTGATGGCCGACTACGGTGCATTCATCGAGATTGCTCCCGGTGTGGAAGGTCTGATTCACGTCAGCGAAATGTCTTGGAGCCAGCACCTCCGCAGCGCTCAGGACTTCATGAAGGTGGGCGACGAGGTAGAGGCAGTCATCCTGACCCTCGACCGCGAGGAGCGCAAGATGTCTCTCGGCATCAAGCAGCTCAAGGACGACCCCTGGGAGAACATCGAAGAGAAGTATCCCGTTGGCAGCAAGCACACCGCCAAGGTTCGCAACTTCACCAACTTCGGTATCTTCGTCGAGATTGAGGAAGGTGTTGACGGACTCATCCACATCAGCGACCTCAGCTGGACGAAGAAGATCAAGCACCCCAGCGAGTTCACTCAGATTGGTGCTGAAATCGAGGTTTGCGTCCTCGAGATTGACAAGACGAACCGTCGCCTCTCTCTCGGTCACAAGCAGCTCGAAGAGAATCCTTGGGATGTATTCGAGACTGTCTTCACCGTTGACAGCGTTCACGAGGGAACCATCGTCGAGATGCTCGACAAGGGCGCAGTCATTCAGCTCGAGTATGGCGTGGAAGGCTTTGCCCCTCCCAAGCACCTCGTTAAGGAAGACGGCACTCAGGCTCAGAAGGGCGAGAAGCTGCAGTTCAAGGTGATTGAGTTCAAC
>JAFXZK010000102.1 GCA_017541265.1 Bacteroidaceae bacterium
AATATGTCATGCAATTCTGACAGATTGACGCATTCATTTCCTCTGGCATCTTTCTTGCCTACTATTTGGTGAGCGACGCTCCATCGAGAGCCCACTTACAAAGAATAGTATTAACAATTTAAAAGTATAATTAGGAGGTAACGATTATGATGCCAACAATGAGAAGTAACAACTGGATTCCCGCCGTGTTCAACGACTTGTTCTACAACGACTATATGCCGAAGGCCAACTGCACGGCACCTGCCATCAACGTCAAGGAATCGGAGAAGGCCTACACCGTAGAACTGGCTGCTCCAGGTATGAAGAAAGAGGACTTCAATGTTCATATCAATGACGAGGGTAACCTCGTGATTAAGATGGAACATAAGGACGAGCATAAGGAGGAAGACAAGAATACACGCTATCTGCGCCGCGAGTTCAGCTATTCGAAGTACGAGCAGACCTTGATACTGCCCGATGACGTCAAGAAGGAAGATATCTCTGCCAAGGTTGATAACGGTGTCCTCACCGTAGAACTGCCCAAGATGGTAGAAGAGAAAGTAAAGCTGTCGCGACAGATAGACATCGCATAATAACAGGAGGAGAAAGCAAAGCCCCGCCAGTCAAGGCGGGGCTTTACTTTATGCTAGTAGCCAAAGGCTTATTGCTTGTCGAGCTCGGCGAGGTTGGCGGCAATCATCTCGTCCGTTACCGTGTAGTTCTGCAAGTCGCCCTTGATGAACGACTCGTACGACGGCATATCGATAAGGCCGTGACCAGAGAGGTTGAAGAGGATAACCTTCTCTTCGCCAGTCTCCTTGCACTTGTTAGCTTCGCGGATGGTGGCAGCGATGGCGTGACAACTCTCGGGAGCGGGGATGATGCCCTCGGTACGGGCGAAGAGCATACCAGCCTCGAAGGTCTCGAGTTGAGGAATGTCGACACCATGCATCAGACCGTCTTTGATGAGTTGTGAGATAATCATGCCGGCACCATGATAGCGCAGACCGCCAGCGTGGATGTTACTGGGTTTGAAGTTGTGGCCCAGTGTGTACATGGGCAGCAGCGGGGTATAACCTGCCTCGTCGCCGAAGTCGTAGCGGAACTGGCCGCGGGTGAGCTTCGGACAACTGTCGGGCTCGGCAGCGATGAACTCGGTCTTCTTGCCGTCTTTCAGGTTGTGGCGCATGAAGGGGAAGGAAATGCCGCCGAAGTTACTGCCACCACCGAAGCAGCCAATGACGATGTCGGGGTATTCGCCAGCCATCTGCATCTGCTTCTCGGCCTCAAGACCGATGATGGTCTGGTGCAGGCCAACGTGATTGAGCACGGAGCCCAGCGTATATTTACAGTTGGGAGTGGTGGTAGCCAACTCTACAGCCTCAGAAATGGCTGTTCCCAAAGAACCCGAATGCAGCGGGTCGCGGGTCAGAATGTCCTTACCGGCACGGGTGGACATCGAGGGAGAGCCCTCAACGACAGCGCCGAAGGTGCGCATAATGCTGGAACGATAAGGCTTCTGCTGCATGGTAATCTTTACCTGATAGACGGCGCAGTCGAGGCCGTAAATCTTAGCAGCATAGCTGAGGGCAGCACCCCACTGGCCGGCACCTGTCTCGGTAGTGACGTTGGTAGTACCTTCCTGCTTGGCATAGTAGCACTGGGGCAGGGCAGAGTTGATTTTATGAGAACCCAGAGGATTCGTCGATTCGTTCTTGAAATAGATGTGGGCAGGGGTGCCGAGAGCCTCTTCAAGGGCATAGGCACGCACCAGCGGTGTAGAACGGTAGTATTTATACTTCTCGAGAACGTCTTCAGGGATGTCAATCCATGCGTGTTCAGTATCTAACTCCTGTACGCAGCACTCACGGGGAAAGATGTGTGCCAAATCGTCGACGCCCAACGGCTGCTTGGTGGCAGGATGGATGGGAGGCAGGGGCTTGTTGGGCATGTCTGCTTGAATGTTGTACCACTGTGTGGGAATCTCACTCTCTTGGAGGATGAATTTCTTTTGTTTTGTCATTGTCTTTTGTTGTTGGTGAATAATTACCGACTGCAAAGGTAATCATAAATTTACAATTTTACGATTTACTCCGTACAATTTATTGCTTAATTGTGTTATTTTTTGTAATTTTGCAAGCGATTATGACAATAATAGCCATTGTACTGGGATATTTTGCCTTCTTGCTGGCCATCAGCCGGTGGACAGGAAGGCGCGCCACGAACGAGACATTCTATCGAGCGAACCGTCAGTCGCCATGGTATATGGTGGCTTTTGGCATGGTGGGTGCCAGCATTTCGGGAGTGACCTTTGTGTGTGTGCCTGGCATGGTGCTAACGTCGCAGATGACGTATCTGCAGACGTGCTTGGGCTTTATCTTGGGCTATGTGGTGGTGGCCTTTGTGCTGCTGCCGTTGTACTATAGGCTGAATCTGACGTCAATCTACGCTTATCTGGGACAGCGTCTGGGCAGCAGGTCGCACAAGACGGCATCGATGTTCTTCCTGTTGTCGAAAATGACAGGAGC
>JAFXZK010000103.1 GCA_017541265.1 Bacteroidaceae bacterium
ATTCGCGAGATAGACAAGGATGCAAAGCTCTCTATCAGCGTAGTCCACATGGTCAACCGCAAAGGCATAGAAAATCTCTCTTCTGCCTACGACCAGGTATATTTCACCAACACCTATCGCAATTGGGACTTCCTGCCCGACAATTGCAACATGATAGACGTGGTTAATTCGTCCAACGAAGAGTAAGTGCCATGAAACAGATTCAAATTCCAGACGAGGACTATAATTTCCTGAAAGAGCTTCAGCACGAACTCAATACACAAGACACGGACGGTCAGGCAGAGCCGAGGTACTGGATGGTCATGGAAAAAGAGACGATGGCAACTCCGCCAGGTGTCGGTCAAGCCTACATTCATTTGGGCGACGGTGACGTGCGGACACTTGAAGAGACCGTGCAGTTTGTCAAGGAGAACATGAAATGGAGCGACAACGAGGCAAAGAAGAAATGGAAGTCAGTCAACAAGAAAGACTTTGACGAGGTGCTGGAATACCTCAAAGAAACCTTCGGCTGTGGTGAAGAGGTGTGGCAGGATGAGCGCGACCGTATCAGTCACTTCTCGGGGGCGTTCCTCACAAAGCGAGAGTGCAAGAGGCACATTGAAAACAACAGACACCACTATGACAGACCTTGCACCTTCGCCATGACAGCCTACCGCAACTATGAACTGGAGCATCTTCTGAATATATTGCGAACAATGGAGTTTAATTGAGTGACAATGAGAAAGATAATGTTTAATGACCGCTTTTGGTTGACAGAAGCGGTACTGACTGGCCGCAAGACAATGACAAGGCGCATTGTGAAATGCCCAAAGAAATTCCGTGGCGAGGAAGATGTCGAGCTGGAATTTCATAAACGTCTTGGCTGTGACTTCTATTACGACTGCGTGGTATGCAATGGCAATGGCAAGACACTGGGGCAGCTTCCCCTACCCTATCAAGTTGGAGAGATTGTGGCAGTGGCACAGAGCTACAGGACTATCTATGACGAAAAAGAAGAATGGTTTGGGAATGCAAAGGCTAACAGCTGGTGGTGCGAGGTACACGACCAGCTTGGAGGATTGGGGCCTGCTGTCATGCCTGGCTACAGGAATAAGTTGTTTGTACGTTCCGAGTTTATGCCGCACCACATCTGTTTTACGGACTTGAAGTTTGAGCGCTTGCAGGATATTAGCGACGAGGACTGCTTGGCCGAAGGTATCTATTTCTATAATCAAGGAACTGACTACGGCTTTACCTTTAACGGCACGAGAAAAAGATACGCAACGCCCAAAGAAGCCTTTCGTCGCCTCATGGAAGGTGTGTCCCGTAAAGGAATCTGGGAGAGCAATCCTTGGGTTGTGGCCTATACATTTGGAGTAATGGACTAAAACTTAATAAACGATGAACGGCTATACATTGACAAAGGTTTTTGAGATTAACAAAACATTGGTGGTGGCAGACTCCGTAGAAGATGCAATCCGCGTTTATAAACTACGGTCGCCAGAAGATGAGGTGAGGAATGTCTGTCAAATTAGCGGTAGCGACGTGGCGAGCGACTACAGTGCCATAATAGCAGAGCCGCCTGATTGTAATTTTAAGAAATGGGAACTGACACACATCACGTTTACGGGTGTGGACGAATGGACGGACATCAACGAGCTGGTCGATATTCAACGCCGCTATCCCAAGGTGGAGTTTGGCGTGTTGGTGTCTCGCAAATGGCAAGAGAACAACGATAGGTATATGTCTCCCGAACAGGTCAAGAAGCTTCAGGGGCATGGATTGCGGCTGTCTGCCCACTTCTGCGGATCTTTGGCTCGTGAGGTGTTTGATATGGGCGGCTTCTCTGAGATTCACGGGGCGTATGATGGCATGTTTGACCGCGTACAGTTGAACGTGGCCACTTATACGGATGTCGCGCCAACCTGCATTATGCCAGGGCCGCTAAAGGAGGTCATCATACAGCAGGGGAGCAATCTTTCCATCTTTGAGCAATGTCACATCGCCAGCGGCGACCATGTATCGGTGTTGCTTGACAAGTCGGGCGGCCAAGGCATTGACTCCCCAATCGAGGTTCCGCTGTACACACAGAAAGTACACGTCGGCTTTGCTGGCGGCATAGGCCCCGACAATGTGATTGATAAACTGAAGCAGATAACATCTTCCCCGAACATCGGCAAATTCTGGATTGATATGGAGAGCAGTGTGCGCACTTATGACACCTTCGATGTCGGCAAGGTGGAGGAAGTCTGCAAGAAAGTATATGAAGATTTTTTGAACAAATGAAAGACATAGGCAATGAGAAACAATAGAAAGAACTACAAACCGACGGATGATATTGCATTCTTCAAGCGGCTTGCACAATTCCGCCGTGAGGCGAGCGTGACATCGCCTGACGCATTCGGCGAGGTAGCTCGCGCCCTCTTCGGAATGTCGAACAAAGAAGCCCAGATGCTTTTTGCTAAGTATATGCACATATCAAATGGTGCATGGTCATGTTGGACTGAGGAACAAGAGCCGGATACCATCGACACACTTGTAAAAGCACAACAGGTACTCGATGCCTCGATGAAACTCAGGCCTGCGGACTGTTACAGGACAATAGAGTCTTATCTTGGCAGCGATAAGTGGGATGATAAGAATCGCATTGGCGTATGGGCAAGACACAAAGGCGGCGAACCGGAGCTTCACGACTTGGTGATAAATTCGCCGAGACACCTTAACCTAATAGCGGAAATGGAGAAGTCGCCCGATGTTGATATAATCTGCATTGTGCCTTATGTTGACCGTATTGACGATGTGCGAGAGTGTATGAACGATATAGAGAACCCGAAGAAGCGGATGTACGTCTATGACGGTGACATCTTCGTGCTCTTTAATCGTGGAACGGACAACTACTGGAATCGCCCAGAACGCAATGGTGTGTATGTTTGTCAGAACGGAGCATATCGACGCTTGCTATATACCGTCGGACGCGGCTATATCGCACGCGGGAAGGCAAATGTCGCAGATGACTCCGGCGAGGAAAACCAGGATGTCTTCAATTACAGCGAACAAAGATGGAACAGCTATTTAATAACATCAGACCACAAATGGAAGCGTATCGGTAATATCCATGCAGACATTACCCTGCTTCAGGAAAATACGGAGGCGAAGCAATGAAAATAAAGAATGAGAAAGAAGTTATGCGGGCGTTCTGCAAAAAGGACAACCTACATCCCCATCTTAAAAAACCATTCCGAAACCCAAATGACAATGGGCGCATTTGGGCGACGGACGGAGGCTGTCTGCTGACCGTTGACCCCAAATTAGTCCGATGTAAATACCCTGAGTACACGATGGGCATCCCTGTTTTGATGGCCGAAAACTGCAATACCATTGTGAAGCTGGACGATATTGAGGCGGCATATAACAGCTTAGGGAAAGAACCGGAATACCGTTATGAAGAAGGTGAGATTATTAGGTGTCCGGAGTGTGACGGTAGCGGCCATGTGGATTTTGAATACTATTGTGAGGTTAATGGAAGGACTTATCAAGAGGAAGAGGACTGTCCCTACTGTGATGGCTCTGGCGAAGCTCCGGAGTTAAAGAAAGTTCCTACAGGAAGAATGCTCGTTCCGGATCATTCTTTCCTCCGCATTGACGGCACTTTATTCTTGCCGCGCACCATCATTGGGGCTTTGGATGGCTTGCGGATTTTGGGCGTGACCCAACTGAACCATCGTATCAACAATGACAGTGGAGCTAACCTTTTCCATGTGTCCGACGGTATAGAACTGTATATCATGTGCTGCCTCGGCAACGACAAGCCCGTGTATAAAGATGTAAAGACAACAGAATTGACATAACAAAAACGACTATGACAAACGAAGATATTAAAGAGAAGTTTAACAAAGTCCAGGAGATACTGGATTCGCTGCAAGGTTCCAATGCTACCTGTATGTTTGTCGGGCATGAGGGAAACCACTTCGTCATCAGTGGCAACCCTACTAACATTGCAGCGCAGATAGTTTTTGCAATGATGCGTTACCCTGTGGTCAGGGATATTGTCAAGACGTGTGCAGTACGCTTTGACGCAATGAACAAAGAGTATGGCGACAACGTGATGAACGTCACAATGGAGCATCTGATTGAAGTGAACTCAGGCAACAAGGAGAATTGACAATGAGCACAACGAACTCGCTGCATTACAAACTCTGCATAGAGGGCGGCAATTGGCTGCACAGGCAGAAGTGGAACTACGAGCGATGCCGAAAGAAGCCGTGCTATGTTTTGGGTGTCTGCGGTGAGTGCTGTAAGCGATGCAAGTATGTGGCGGTGGAGCTTTGCACATGGGGTTCAGAGAATACGGACGTGTGGGGCTTGGGCAACTTCAACGATTCTGCGGTGATAGAAGTCAAGGTGTCACGCTCGGACTTCAAGGCCGACCAAAAGAAGTGGGCACGCAGCAAGCAGGCAGAAGCACTCAACCTGCAAGCAGGACGCTATCGCTGGTATCTCTGCCCCGAAGGTGTCATCAAGCCGGAGGAACTGCCAGACAAGTGGGGTTTGCTCTATTGGGACGGCAAGAAGATTCGCCCCATTGTTCCGCCAAAGGCTTTCGATAACACAAGTAAGGCCGATATGGGCATTTTGACGAGCATCCTTACCCGTGAGAAGTTCCCTCAGAAAGTGTATAACTATCGGGTCGCAAGGTCAACGATTCAGCCACAAACAATTAATGGCGTTTCCATCAGGGAATGGGAGAAACAACAGGAGGATTGATGATGCCAAAGAAAGCAGAAAGGTATATAGAGCTTGTCCGAGACGAAAACGGATGGCTTCACGAGCAGCACGCTTTTAGGGCTATAGAAATAGCAGAGGAAGAGACGATGAAGCAGATGATGAAAGATGCTAAGGACGCAACCGTGATAATGACACATGTTACCAACGAGTCCTTGTCGCCCGCATTGTCGGTGGTGCTATTGCCAGATACCTTCCAGGAAGGCGACAAAGTTAAGGTGATAATTGTCCCCCGAAATTAACTTAACAAATTTCAAACAATGAAACAAAAAGATATTAAACAGCTTGAACGCGCAATCCAATACTACGAAAAGGCAGAACGCTGCCTCGAAGGAGCATACGAAAGTCTCGATAATCAACCGACGGAGTATTTCCAATATACAGAAAGCAGCTGCGATACGGTTACACATCTTGTTCATGAGATGCTTGTGGATGCCATAAAATCCAGGAAGTATATCGAGGGCAAGGTAAGAGTATTCAAGGAAGATTTTGTTGACAAGAACTGATGGACGGGTTATTAGAGCGAATTATAGCCGAGGTAGAAAGGCTGAAGGGAAAATACTACAAATGCGGCGAAGAATCCGATGCAGCCCATGACGGAAATGGAATGTATTGGGGTGGCGTGTTAAGCTGCCTGAATGAGATTTCAACTTTCCTCAATTCTCTAAAAGAATCCGCTTGCATATACAATCGCTCCATTGAAGAAAGGGAAAGGTGTTGCAAGTATTGTTCTGCCGCCTGCCAAGCAAGGATAATGAAATAACATTTAACGTGGGTGGAAGCCCCACATATTACAAACATCAAAATAACAAAATTATGGTAAAGTTAATTATTGAAGTGAGTGAAGAGTACATCCGTACCAACTCTGAGATTGAGTGTGTCGAAAAGAAGGCACGAGACAATGAAAAGCGGGGGGGCTATAAAGGCTCTCTTTGACATGATTGCATTCTCGCAAATTGCAAAAGAGATTGACAAAGGCAACTCCGAATTTGTAGTTTCGCGTGAGAAGCTTCAAGAGAATGCCGTCGAATTGTTTGACAAGACAGTTGGCGAAGTCTGCATGATGGCAACAATGATAAAAGACGACAAAGCAGGCGGGGATTAACCCCGTCTGTCAAACCATTCCGAATGATTGAATGATGAAAAAGCTAATATATATTTCTGGTCCCATAACGGACAACAAGACAGGACAGCCGCGTGAAGGATGGCAAAAAGACTTCCAGGACGCGGAAGAAAAGTTGCGCGGCATGGGGTTTGACATCCTGACCCCATGTAGTATAGCGGAAAAAGTTGAACTAAAACTCAGATTCTATTTTGAAATTCCTACATGGAAGGGAGTAGAAGGCAATGCCCCAGAGCCGCCCCGCTGGTTTTATCTTTTGAGCTGCCTTGAAGCTATACAAGAGCCTATAACGATAGACTGGATTGGGTCAGGCCGCGAACAGTTGAAGATGCCTCCACTTGAATACAAAAGCAAAAGACCGCATGGACTTCTTGGCATCTATGTTATCGGAGACCTTGCGGACATCAGCGTCAGCTATGGCACAATGTGTGAAATCAATTTTGCCCTCGCTGCCGGACTGCCCGTGTGGAGCCAGTATTACAATGGCTATCAAATGAACAATATGCTTTGGCAAAAGACGGAGGGCATTACGCTTGCGGAAGCGGCAAGAAGCATAAACGATGATAGAGCTTGATACAATATACAACGAAGACTGCATTGAAGGTATGAAGCGGATAGGTGACGCGAGTGTCGATTGCATTATCTGCGACTTGCCCTATGGCGTGCTGCACAAGAACAACCCCCATGCACAATGGGACAGACAAATCCCATTTGAGCCGCTTTGGGAACAATATGAGCGCATCATCAAGAGCAATGGCGCAATCCTGCTGTTTGGTCAAGGTATGTTTACGGCACATTTGATGATGAGCAATCCTAAACTGTGG
>JAFXZK010000104.1 GCA_017541265.1 Bacteroidaceae bacterium
AAGAACATTGCCTTGATGAACCTGCTCACCATCGAGCAGGGCAAGGGCCGCTTCGTGATGATGGACGACGCCATGTGGGGCATGATACTGGGCAAGAGCGGCAAGGTGCCGGGTGAGATTGCTCCCGAGCTTGTGGCACTCGCAAAGGAGAAGGGCAAGGAGTTCACAGACATCGACCCGCACACGCTCTATCCCAACGCGCTCGACGACTTCCGCAAGGAGATGAAAGAGAACGGTTGGGACTGCGGGCTGGACGACGAAGAGCTGTTCGAGCTTGCCATGCACCCCGAGCAGTACCGCAACTTCAAGAGCGGGCAGGCGAAGAAGAACTTCCTCGCCGACCTGCAGAAGGCGAAAGAAGAAAAGCTTCTCTCCCAGAAGGGTGCGAAAGTTTCTCCCGAGGAACTGGCAGCCTTCAAGCACGCTAAGGCGGATGCTGTGGCCAGCCCTGTCGACGGCCAGGTGTTCTACGAGTTCCAGGGCGGCGACCAGTGCGTTGCCTGCCTCGAGCCAGCCATCGGTCAGGAGTACAAGGACGGTGACATTCTCTGCTATGTGCAGGCATCCTGGGGCGAGTTCATCCCAGTCAAGGCAGGCATCGGAGGCCGTCTTGTCGACATCTCGGCCAAGAAAGCATCCCATGTTCGCCGCGGCGACACGCTTGCATGGATAGAAAGGGAGGCGTAAGGCCTTAAAAACAAGGGACTTGTGATTCTCTGCCCAGAGGTACATTCACTTGCTTTCATAAGAGCGTGGACTTATCGCCATAAGTCCACGTTCTTGTTGTCATAAGTCCACGTTCTTATTGCTATAAGTCCGTGGACTTTTTTTACCCGAGTCGGTGTGATGACCAATTTGAGTTTAACATTTATGGTCGTTAAAAGGGCTTTTAAGTGTATTTTTGTCTATTTTTCTTAAATAAAGTGCTTCAATTTGCTAATAATTCAAAAAAATGTTATACCTTTGCGGCTCGAATTGTGCTCTTTTGCGTGTCCTTATACATTATATATAATATATAAGAGCATCGCCGTGCTTCAACAAGTGCGCCATAGCATCCGGGAAAGTGCATGAGACAGGTAAAAGGAAGAAATAACTATTAAAAGATGATTTTTTATAAAAAATTAAGTCTTGTCGCGGCGTTGCTGTTCTTGTCAATCGGGATGGCAATAGCTCAGACAACAATTTCAGGAACAGTGTTCTCTGCCGATGACAACGAGCCTCTGATGGGCGTAAACATCTTGGTGGACGGTACAGAGAAGAGAACCATTACGGACATCGACGGCAAGTTCACCTTGTCGGATGTCAAGTCGAATGCCGTGTTGACGGTGTCGATGATAGGTATGCGCACCGAGAAGGTGAAGGCCAAGAACGGGATGCGCATCATGTTGCAGAACGAAGACGTGCAGATGACGGAGGTCGTCGTAACCGGTCAGACAGCGATTGACAAGCGACTGTTTACGGGTGCGGCCACCACGGTGGATGCCGAGAAGATCAAGCTCTCGGGCATGGCAGACGTGAGCCGTTCGCTCGAAGGCCGTGTGGCTGGCGTGCAAGTGACGAACGTGACCGGCACCTTCGGCGCATCGCCAAAGATCCGCGTCCGCGGTGCAACCTCTATTTACGGCAACTCAAAGCCCCTGTGGGTGGTCGATGGTGTCATCTATGAGGACAATGTCGATGTCAGCGCCGACGACCTCGCATCGGGCGACGCCAAGACGCTTATCTCCAGCGCCGTGGCAGGCCTGAACTCCGACGACATCGAGTCATTCACTATTTTGAAGGACGGCTCCGCAACCTCCATCTATGGTGCCCGTGCCATGGGCGGTGTGATTGTCGTCACCACCAAGAAGGGTTCGAAAGGCCGTGCCAGCGTAAGCTACACAGGCGAGTTCACAACCCGCCTGAAACCCAGCTACAATGACTACAACATCATGAACTCGCAGGAGGTGATGGGTGTCTATAAGGAAATGTACGACAAGGGCTGGCTGCAGCTGGACAACATGGTCAACGCCCAGAACACCGGTGTCTATGGCTACATGTTCCAGCAGCTTCGTGCATACGACCCTTTGACAGGTACATTCGGTATGCGTAACACAGAGGCTGCCCGAAACGCCTACCTGCAGGCCGCCGAGTTCCGCAACACGGACTGGTTCGACCTCCTGTTCACCAGCAAGATGCAGCACAACCACTCTGTCAGCATTTCCGGCGGTACCGACCGTTCGCAGAACTATTTCTCAATGTCTGTGCTTACAGACCCGGGACAGTTCATCAACCGCAGCAAGGTGAACCGTTACACCTTCAACGGCAACACGTCTTATGACATCTTGAAAGACAAGGCTGGCTGCCAGTTGCTTAACGTGAAGCTGGCTGCCCAGGGAAGCTACCGTAAGCAGGAGGCTCCGGGCACACTGGACCGCACAACTGACGTTGTGACGGGCGAGGTGAAGCGCGACTTCGACATCAACCCCTTCAGCTATGCCCTGAATACCAGCCGCTGCCTCGATCCCAACATCAACTACACACGCTTCTATACAGGCTTCAACATCTTCAATGAGCTGGAGAACAACTTCAACGACATCCAGGTGACTGAGCTGATGTTCCGAGGCGAACTGGAGTACAAGCCCTTCAAGTGGTGGAGCCTGAGCGGACTGATTTCTTCGCGTATCACGCATACCCGCCGCCAGCACAACGTGATGGACAATTCCAACCAGGCCAATGCCTATCGTGCCGGCACCGACGCGCAGGACGACAACTCCACCGTGCGCGACAACAACAGACTCCTCTATACAGACCCCGACAATGAATTGGCTCTGCCGGAATCCGTTCTGCCAGAGGGCGGCATCAAGTACCAGTACGACGACAATATGCGCTCCAACAATTTCCGCCTTATGACGAAATTCAACAATGTGTTTGAGTGGTTTGGCAAGGAATGGACAATCAATGAGCTGTACGGAATGGAGTACACCACTGTCCGCAGGACAAATACGAACTGGACGGGATGGGGCTATCAGTATGGCAATGGTGGCATCACCTATTCGCCGTATCTCTGGCTCAAACAGATGAACGAGGAGAACACCGAGTATTTCGGCGAGAAATATACCCTGACCAACACTTTGGCCTACTACGGTCAGGTGAACATCAACTTTGACCAGCGCTATACCGTGAACGGCACATTCCGCTATGAAGGCACCAACCGCCTCGGCAAGAGCCGCCAGAGCCGCTGGCTGCCCACATGGAACGTGTCCGGCTCATACGACCTCACCAACGAGAAGTTCATGGAAGGCACCAAGTCCTGGCTCTCGCAAGTGAAGTTCCGCGGTAGCTACTCTCTGACCGCCGACACCGGTCCGGCATGGGTGACCAATGCAAACGCCATCTTCAAGACCAAGAACTCCTGGCGTCCATACACCTCTGCAGCCGAGTCGCAGATTTATATTGAAAGCCTGGGTAACTCGGAGCTGACTTTCGAGAAGAAGCACGAATGGAACGTTGGCGTTGACCTGAGCTTCCTGAAAGACCGCATCGCCCTGACAATCGATGTCTATGGTCGTAACAACTACGACCTGATTGGCCCCACCTATACGCAGGGAGCCGGTGGCGAAATCTTCAAGTACGCCAATGTGGCAGACATGAAGTCTTCCGGTGTGGAACTGGGCCTCTCCACCGTCAACATTGACAAGGCTGGCTTCAAGTGGACCTCCGACTTCATTTTCTCCAAGTCAAAGAATGAGATAACCTCCCTCGACGTGGCAAGCCGTGCCGTCGATTTGGTTACAGGTTTGGGCTATGCCATTCAGGGCTACCCCGTCCGCTCTATATTCAGCTACAGGTTTGCCGGACTCAACTCCGAAGGCCTGCCACAGGTTTATAACGAGTTTGGCGAGAAAACCGTCGGCGACGTGAACTTCCAGGAGACAGAGAACCTGACGGACTTCCTTGTCTATGAAGGCCCCTCCGACCCAACCTTCTATGGCTCGTTCAACAACACATTCAGCTACAAGAGCAAGAAGTGGGGCAAACTGGATCTCGATGTCTTCATCACCTATGCCGGTGGCAACGTCGTGCGTCTCGACCCAGTCTTCTCTTCCGCATACAGTGACCTTTCGGCACTGCCCCGCGAGTTCAAGAACCGTTGGGTGAAAGCAGGCGACGAAGCTGTGACAACCATCCCCACTATCGCCTCGCGCGTCCAGGTTGACCGTTACGGCTCGTATGCGATGCGTACCGCCTACAATGCCTACAACTACTCTACAGAACGTATCGCCATCGGCGACTTCATCCGCCTGAAGGAGGTCGCGCTCACTTATACATTGCCCGACGAGTGGCTCAAGAAGACGGTCTTCATCAATCGCGCTTCGCTGAAGGTGGCCGCTACGAACCTCTGCCTGCTTTATGCCGACAAGAAACTGAACGGCCAGGATCCAGAGTTCATCAACTCCGGCGGTGTGGCTGCTCCTATTTCCAAGCAAATCACGGCTACTGTGCGTCTGGGATTCTAATGAATTGATAATTGAAACATGATGGATATGAACAAGAATATATACAGCCTTTTCGTCATCAGCCTGCTTTGCATCGCTGGTTTATCCTCTTGCACCGCGCTTGACGAGGCTCCCGACAATCGTACGGAAATCGATACGGTGGACAAGGTGCAGCAACTTCTCACTTCTGGCTACCCTGTTTCTGTTCCCGCCGTTATCTGTGAACTCAGTAGCGACAATCTGGTGGATAACAATGTCGTTGTGCCCGCTACTCACGATGATGCATACGCCCATTTCCACGAACAGGCGTACCACTGGGAAGACATTGACGACTACAGCACTGGCGAGTCCGATACACCTTATAGTGTGTGGGAAGCATATTATCAGGGCATAGCTGTCGCTAACCATGCCATTCAGGCCATGCGCGTGATGAGTCCTGACCCAGCAAACGACCGTGAGCTGGCTCACTCTTGGGGTGAGGCTCACCTCCTGCGTGCCTATTTGCATTTTGTGCTTCTCAACGTTTTCGCAGAAGCATACAAAGACGAGGTGCAGAGTTCAATCGATATGGCTATACCATACGTCAGCGAAGTGGAGAACACTGTCAACGTGAACTACAGCAACCCCATGTATCGCAAGAGTGTGGCAGAGATTTACAGGCTTATTGAGAGGGACATTCTGGAGGGCATCGACCTCATCGATGACTCTAAGTACAAGGTGCCTGCCTACCACTTCAACCGCAATGCGGCCAACGCTTTTGCCGCACGCTTCTATCTCTTCAAGCGCGACTATGAGAAATGTTTGAAGTATGCAAACAATGCCCTTGGCAGCACCCCTACCTTGCGAAACTGGAAAGCCATCAATAAAAACACTCTTGAAACCAAGGAGAGTGACTATAACGATGAGAAAATGTCTTGGAACTTCCTGATTCAGGCAACCTATTCCCTGCAATGGCGTATGCTCGTGGAGAAGACTCGCTTTTCCATCAATACGGGCACCACATTCAAGGATTTCGAAGGCAAAACCTGGCATGTCCCCTCAACATTGGATGTCACAGTGTGGGGCAGTGGTCCTAACTGGTCCGGAACTTTGCCTGCTTTCTCCGGCATGGTTTACATAAACAGTGGTGGGCAGCAGTTCGGCGCTTGGCTTTTCCGCCTCTATGAGTACTTTGAGTATACCGACAAGATTGCGGGCATAGGCTATGTGCATCAGATATACCAGCCCTTTACCGCCGACGAGACAATCCTGTGCCGTGCCGAGGCAAAGCTTTATCTGGGAGACCGTGACGGAGCCATCCGTGACCTGGAAATGTGGACAGCTTCGCACCTTGTCACCGACGCGCTGACACTGGACAAGATAAAGAGAAAGTACAGGCGCGACACCGCTAATAACGACTTCGTCAGCGAACTCTTCCCACGAGAGATGGGATTTGAGAAGGTGTTGGAGGGCGACGACCTGAGTGTGTTGGATTGCATCCTGCATTTCCGTCGCATTGAAACCATTCACGAAGGAATGCGTTGGTTCGATGTCAAGCGCTACGGTATCAAGGTGTTCCATCACTACCGTGACCCACACGAAGACGAAATCCACACAGACTCGCTGACATGGGACGACCCACGCCGTGTGCTGGAGATACCAGACAATGTGATACAAGCAGGCTACCCAAGCAGCCGCGAAACGGGTGCCAGTGGCGGAGCTGGCAGCGGCTATAAGATGCCGGCCAACAGGAATCCGCGTTTAGAGTTATATTCCGATAATCAGAATGAAGGGGAAGAAGAATGAAAAAGACAATATATATCCTTAGCGTCACAGCTGCAATCCTCTTGGTCAGCTCGTGCCGGAACAATGATGATTTCACCGAGTCCATCTTCGACACAACGATACCCGACGTTGATGTGAATGCCGCAACGGGGCCTTTTGACCTGTGGCTTTACAACAACTTTGTTGTACCTTATAACCTCGAGATACAATACAAGTTTAACCTGCCTGCTTCGAAGTTGGAGTATCAGCTCACACCTGCTGACTATAATAAGTCACAGTTGCTTGCATACTTCATCAAGTACCTCTTTTATGATGTTTACACCAAGTATGCCGGCGAAGAGTTCATGAAGAAGTATGGTCCGCGTATTATTCACTTTATTGGCTCATCAGCTTATTCTCCAACTACAGGAACGGAGGAGCTTGGTTATGCCTCTGCAGGCGTGAAGATTACGTTGATTAAGGTTAACGAAATGAGGATGTGGTCACCGACAAGCCCATATACAGCTACTGACATAGATGACCTCAACGAGCACCAGTTCCATACTATGCACCACGAATTCTCCCATATCCTGCATCAGACCAAGTCCTATCCTGTCACCTTCGGACAGATAACCCCTGGTGACTATGATGGGCGCGATTGGCAGAAACGCGATTCTGTGCTGTCTCACAGCTTGGGCTTTATCACACAGTATGGTTCCTCGGCCAGCTACGAGGACTTCGTGGAAACATTGTCTTGCGCTATCACCAATAACGACTGCCGTTGGATGTATGCTATCATTGACGCTTGTGCCAACGGAGGTGTGAAGGAAGGTGACAAGGAGCGCGTGTATGAGCTTATTGACTCATTGGATATCGAGGGTCTTGATGACCCAGCAAAGCCTTGGAACAACTTCACAATAAAGAAGGAAACAGCAGTCGATAGCGAGACTGGCGAAGAGTCGGAGCGCTTCGTGCCTGACTTCCATGAGAGGGATTCCAAGGTTCATGCCGAGAAGACTGTGACGTATAGTGTTGAAAAGAAGTTCACCTCTTTCCGCGACTACCTTGACAACTGGGTGGAGATTGACAAGAGCAGCTCAACGGGAGGCATCAATGCCATCCTTAAGAAGATTGACATCGCCACCGAGTGGTACACTGACCGATGGGGCCTGCACCTCTTCGAACTTCGTAAAGAGGTGAAGAAGCGCCAGAGCGAGGTTAACGACTTTGTAAAGGACAATGTCACCATATACGAGCTTCAATAACACAACGAAGAATCATGACGATGAAAGATATGAATATAAAGTTTGCATGTATCTCTGCGGTCGTTGCATTGGCAGCTGCCATGCTTGTGGGCTGCAGTCATTTCGAAGAAGAGAACTTGTTCTATGAGAGTGCTTCCCTGCGCACCACTCATTTCAACAACCAGCTTCAGTCCCGCTTGGTCGAGCAAAGCAGCAACGGCAATAATGGTTGGGTGATTCAATACTTTGTCGCATCGGAGTTTGAGGGGTTCAATCTCTTTGGCAGTTTCGATGGGAACGGGAAGGTGAAGCTTGCGAGCAATCACCGTTTCCTGCGTAACGGTAATGCCGGAAAGTACACGGAGTGTCTCAGTGCTTACGACATGTTGGGCGAGGACGGACCGGTGCTTTCATTCAACACTTGGAACGATGTCCTGACGGTCTTCGTGGATCCTGTTGACCCGTCACAAGCACCATCTTCTCTCGTCAGCGATGGCTTGGGTATGCTGGGCGACCAGAATCTGGTCTTCCACAGTTACAAGGATAATTCCATCATATTCCGTGGTGAGCGTTATTCTGCAAAGATACGTTTTGTGCCCTGCGACCGCACTTGGCAGCAATACATTGATGACACCGAGACCACCAAGAACTTTATCGCCAATACCACCATTACGTCCTACTATGTGGTTTTCGCGACCGACACACTCTATTTCAAGAACCTGCGTAGTGGCATCATTACTTATTGCGAACGTGTCAACGACCCGTTGTTCCCCACTTCCCTCAATTGTGTGTTCACTCCGACAGGTTTCCGCCTGCAGAACCGAGACGACATTGGCGGTGTCTATTTCCAGGAGTTCAGCTTGGCGCCAGACAAATCTTGTCTGATATCCGAGAACGACAGCGTGCGGGTAATCCCAACATGGGACAGCTACATTGTCAACTCGCGCACCGCCATTTGGAACTTCGACCAGGACAAGTTTACAGTAGAGCAGAAGGGCTTGCTTGAACAAATCGATGTAGAGTTCCAGAAGGCCAACAGCAACTATTCATTGGCACAGGTAGGGCTTGGACGCTCTACGGGTAGCGGAGCAGTAAAGGGTCTGGTGTTCACGTTCTATACCAACGCCGCCAAGACCAAGACCAACACAGCCGGCATCTCGCTGACTACCAGCCGTCCGTCTTATGGACAGATGCAGATAACATCCACCGATGAAGAAAAGATTGACCGCAACCTCTCTAACATCTGCAACAAGAGTGATGCCGAGGCTTTGATACGCCAGTTTGCCGCTACGCTTTCCGGCACATACGACATGGTTCCCAATGACTATTTCCTCCCAACGGGATGTGAACTCCATGCTGTGGGTGCAGGTAATGACTATATTTTGAAATAATCAATAATCAACTTATTAATTCGACACGTTATGAAGAAACTGTTACTTCTTTCCGTGATGGCTTTGGCAGGACTGGCAGCAAGCGCACAGTTCGTTTCCAATCCATCGGTCACTCCAAAGACGAGGACCAACACACAGGTGGCGAACATGCCACAGACGCAACGTACATTCCAGGCTGTTGCTCCACGACAGGATTTGGCAAAGAGGATTTATGCCCCTACCAATAGGCTTTCCATCGACGCCTCCAAGTTGAAACCTGTCACACGCGAAGAGCGCATGCTAAAGGCTGCAGCGTCTGCTTTGAGCCAGACCAAGGCCGTTAGCAAAGGCATGATGCAGAGTCACAGAATGGTAAATCTCCAGTCTACGAAGACCTTTGGCTTGCAGCAGGCTTCGACACGGGCTAAGGCAGCACGCAAGGCTCCTGAATTTGCAAAGAATTACACGGGAGTAGGTTACGACAATAAGACGAAGGGGGCGGCGCATTGGACCATGACTCCTACGACGGTAACTTATGTCGATGAGGAAACAGAAGAAAAGGAAGACGTTGATGTGCTTGTTGACGTTATCCCCACTCCAAAGTTCCTTTCAGACCTTTATCCTGAAGGCATTCCTGTGGAGTACACTGTTGATGATGAAGGTGTCATCACGATTATGCCACAGGCCGTTGCTAATTATGTGGACGAAGAAGATGGCGCAACAGTCTATCTCACCCTTTGCTCTGCCAACAGTGAAGATGGTGCCATCAGCATTACGGTTGGTGAAAAGGGCAAGCTCACTATCACGGAGGGTAATGCTATTTGCTTAGGCGAGTTCAAGGGCATGGAGTTCGACGCTGAGTTTGGTGATGCCTATTTAGGTTGGGATGTGCTGATTGGCGGCGTAAGATATTATTACCAGTATGATAGTCGTGTTGACCAGAAGTACAATGCCCACGGCGTAGATTATTTTAACAATCAGCCTGCCGATTGGGAACTGTGGAAAGGCACGGAGACAATAGATGGCGAAGAGAAAACCAATGTCTTCGTAAATCTGATTCCTTGCCCTAAAACATTCGTAGAACTCTATCCCGACGGCATTGATGTGGAATATGAGGAGATAGAGAAGACGACGTTTGTAGTGAAGCCTCAGGTTATTGCCAGCGGTGAAGACGAGGACGGTCCATACTATGTCATGATTTTCAGTGGCACTGCCGATGACGGTAATATCGTACTTACTGAAGATAAGACAGGTCTGACAACTATCGAAGGCGAAAGCATCTACATCGGTGCATGGGCTACGGATGAGTTTGATCCTTCTTACGAGGCTTATCAGGGCGGTTACATTATCATTGAAAACCCGAAGTATCGTACGCCTGATGCTCCTGCAGAAGCTCCGGAAGACGTTGCCTGTGAACCAGAGGAATTGGTTCTGTTTGCCGGCTTGGGCTATTCAGGCTATAGCTACAATGACAACCTGGCAATGATGGGTGCATACGCTCCCACTTCATTCCGCAATTGTACCTTCGATATTGCCACAAACTTTGAATGGTCGGTTAAAGAAACTGTGGATGATGAAGAGTCCACCATTAAAGGCGATGAAAGAAACTTTACTTTGACTACCAAGGGTAATGGCTTATACGAGGATTTCGTGCTCACGGGATACAATGAGAAAGAAGTTTCTGAACCTTATACATGGGGAACAGGACATGCCTTAAGGGATGATGGGAGTGTTCGCTATGAAGCCATTCATGTTTATGCTGGTGAGAGTGCTAACTCCTTTGAGTTCTCTGATGGCACATTCGCTGTGATGACACGCCAGAACCCTGACTATGACCTGACATTCTACATCAACTGGGCAACACCGGATATCTATGAGCAATATAGTTCTAACCCAACGAGCATAGCTACCATCTATTCTTATCAGGGTAAGCCTGCTACGCCACTCTATCTCACGGGTGTAACGCTGCCTTTGGTAGACTTTGAGGCTCAGGATGACTTCAACCTGCACATCAAGCTGTGCAAGTGCAAGCGCAGCGCAACAGGAAACCTCACAGTGGGTGATGTTATTGCCGAGAGCGATGCCACAATTGACAACGTGGTTGCAGATTACGAAGCTGGTATCAAGGCAGTTGAGTTTACAGAACTTTATGTGGAAGACGAGTTCGGCATGAGCGAGACTATAGATTACCTGTTCATTGAGGACGAGTTCGTCATTGTCATTGAGGGTTGGGACAACGGCACCTTCAGTGCTGTACTTGGCAGCCATGAGTACAATTTCAATGAGATTACATCAACATGGTTCCAGGCAACTGGCGAGACAAGGATGCGCTCATACAGCGGCGGTTGGCCTCAGCTCTTCATCGGTCTGCTTGATGCCACATACGGCTATCTGTACACCGAGGACGACACCGACCTGGAGTTTGCAGATGAGGGTGGCACTTCCACTATCCATGTCGATCCTATGTACTATGGTTTAGACGATGAGACCGAGGAACCCACTTACAGCCTTTATGTTGAAAGCATCACAGAGGATGGCGAAGAAGTGGAAGAGTTCCCAGAATGGCTTTCCTTCGAAGTTGCCAACGAGGACTATACCACCGATACTGATGACGATGGACATGAGTACTTCGTCAATGGCATCGACTATGACTTGGTAGTCACTGCTGCTGCACTTCCTGCAGGCGTAGATTACCGCACGGCTAAAGTTGTGTTCTATCAGACGGGTGCCAAGCTGACCGTCACTGTCACGCAGGGTGTTGATCCCGATGGCATCCACACTGTCGTTGCTAAGACTCCTATTAAGAACAGCCGTGCCTTCAATCTGGCAGGACAGCCTGTCGGCAAGAACTTCAAGGGCATTGTTGTGAAGGACGGCAAGAAGATGCTTGTTAAATGAGAAGATTATCCCTAACTTTAATGGCGATGCTGTTTGGCATCGCCATTTTCTATGCTTGTCCTGCCTACCGAAGCACGGCGCGGGTGGCTCAGCCCGACGGCTCCACGGTCACCATCCGTCTGGTGGGCGACGAGTATCTCCACTACAACACCACGCTGGATGGCTATTCGCTGGTGCGCCGCGACGACGGAGCATACGTCTATGCCAGCCTGAATGCCGAGGGTCAGCTGGAGCCAACCGCCCTGCTGGCGCACGATGCCGATGCGCGTACGGCAGAGGAGCGCAGCTATGTGGAAAAGGTGTGACGGCTCGTGCCGCAGCCTACGGAACAGATGGCGCAGATGCGCCGCCAGAACCAGACTGCGCGCGCCCGCACACTCAGCCAAAGTCGTGCAGGCCGCTATGACTACTCTGAGTTTCGCGGTTTGGTTATTCTCGTGGAGTACAACGACTGCCCCTTCCGCTACGACGACTATGCCGATATCATGGAAGAGATGATTAACGCCGATGACTATACCGGCAACAGCCGTACCAATTTCAATTATGGCGGGCAAGTGCGCTGCACCGGCAGCTTGCGCGACTATTACCGCGACAACTCCGACGGCCTGTTCGTGCCAACGTTCGATGTGGTTGGACCTGTTCAGGTGAATCGCAGCCAATACTATGTTGAAGGCACCCAGAATGCCGTCCAGCTGATGATAGATGCCTGCACGGCAGCCGACGAGCTGGTCAACTTCAAGGACTACGATGTCGATGGCAATGGCGTGGTGGACATGATTTACTTCGTCTTTTCCGGCTTGGGGGCTTACATCGACGGCAATGACAGCCGTCTGCTATGGCCGCACCAATTTGACATCAGCTACGTTCGTAATGTGCGCAAGGATGGTGTGAAGCTGGCGCGCTACGCCTGCTCTACCGAACTTCTCGGCACCTCCGAGTGGAGTGTGCTCGAGGGTATCGGTACGATATGCCATGAGTTCAGCCATGTGCTCGGTCTGCCAGATTTCTATGACACTAACAATCAATACGATGGCGAGTGCGTTCATCCTGATGAGTGGTCGGTGATGGCAGCCGGCAACAACCTGAACTACGGACGCACACCATGCGGCTTTTCACTCTTCGAGCGCTATGCCCTGGGCTTTGCTACACCGCAGGTCATCAGCGAGGAAGGTACGTTCAGCCTTGAGAACCTCCAGGAGAGCAACACCGGTTATCGCCTGAATACGCCAGTGAAGAAGGAGTCCTTCTTTATCGAGAACCGCCAGAAGACCAAGTGGGACGCAGCATTGCCAGGCCACGGTATGCTCATCTTCCGCGTGGATTCCACCAATGCGTCAGCTTGGGGCAGCAACTGGGTGAATGACAACCCCAGCCACCCCTACTATGAGCTGCTGCGTGCCGGAGGCGTGAAGTCCAATGAGTACAGCGCATCCGCTGCTGTAGGCAGCGACCCATTCCCAGGCACGAGTCGCAAAACTGTTATCGACAACACGACCTCGCCGAGCCTGAAGACATGGGCAGGCAAGCCCAATGATTTGGGATTTCGCGACATCAAGGAGAATGGAGGCGTCATTACCTTCGAGGCCTACAACGTGAACGTGCTTACCTCCATCAGTTTCACCAGCGACAGTTATAGTCTTAGCGTGGGAACCACATTGCAGCTCACCACCGTGCGTGACCCGGAATCCGCACCCTACACCCTTAGCTTCTCCAGCGACAACGTGGCGGTTGCCACCGTCGATGGCGATGGCTTGGTGACGGCGCATAGCGAGGGCATTGCACACATCACTGTCACTGCCAATGGCAGCTTGACAGCCACCTGTACCGTGACTGTGACTGGACTCAACAAGGCTCCTGACATCGCATCGTTCCGCGCTCTGGAAGAAAACACCGATGCCCTCCTCACGCTGACCGACGCACAGGTGCTCTATGTCTATGACGGCAACATCTATCTGCGCGACGCCACCGGCAGTCTGGTGCTCAGCGGAACGAATCTCAACGTCAGCAAGAACGATGTGCTTAACGGCAGTATCTTCGGACGGCTCACCTATAGCAACCTTATGCCCCAGCTTACAGCCGTTGAAGGCCAGTCGTCGGCAGAAGAGGGCATCTCCGTCAGCAGTGGCGATGCAGCTCTGCCCACAGAACTCTTTGTCGAGGAACTTTCTGCCGACAGCTATGGCGATATGGTGCTGATAAAGGGAATGACGCTGGTTCGCGACAACGGTGTTTATGCTGTTGTCGGCGACCGTCATGTGCGTCTTTGGAACAAGTTCCAGATTAAGTTGCCCAAGATAACCTTGCCATCGACCATCAACAACAAATACTTCGACATCACTGCCATCTACGGCACCGACGTTGTCAATGGCGTGGTCATCGACGAGTTCTATTTGCTCAGTTCGCCCGTCGAAGGCGAAGCCCCGGTTGGTATCAGTTCCACCCCAGCCATCTCCAAGAGCGAGGGTGAGGCTTACAATCTGCAAGGTCAGCGCGTGGGAAGGGGCTACAAGGGCATCGTCGTGGAAAACGGAAGGAAGTCTGTGAAGAAATAAGTCCCCGTACTTATTGCCATAAGTCCCTGTACTTATCCTCATAAGTCCCCGTACTTATTGCCATAAGTCCCTGTACTTATCCTCATAAGTCCCTGTTCTTATCGCCATAAGTACAGGGACTTTTTAGTGCCCTTCCAGCTGTCTGGAAATCAACGACTTGCCTAATCTCCAGCCCCCAAATTATTGGTATCTGCTAAAAACGGCCTGAAAGGCCGTAAGTAAATCCTTCTATCAAAGAAAAATCTCCAAGTAGTGATAAATAAGGGCTTTTCATGTCGACCGTGAAAAGTTTAGCGGACACCAATGATAATTAACTGACAATTTGCAGCTGAACAATTCGTGAAATTCGTGCAATTCGTGGTAAAACAAAAAAGAGGGTATTTCAGTTTATTGAAACACCCTCTTTGCCTTTTATGTTGCTTCTCCTGTTTTAGAAGAAGATGTAGCGCTTGTCGCTGATGTCGGCTTTCTTGAGAAGCTCACCCTGGAAGTTGCCGAGGCTGCGACCGATGGTCTGCTGCAGCTTCTGCTCTTCCTGCTTCTGGTCGTACTTCACGTCGTTCTTCTTTTGGTCGAGCACCTGATAGGCATAGACGGCAGACTTGCCCTTGATGCCTGACTTGAATTCGCCCTTCGCAGCCTTGCTCACGGAACCGCTCAGCACAGGTTCGCTAGCACCAACCTTCGAGACGAAAGCGTTGCCGGTGAAGGTGATGTGCTTGATGGTGTCGGTGACAGCTCCTTCCAGCTTGGCAGCGTCGGCCACGCTCTTCACACCCTGCATCTTCTCCATCAGGATGGCGGCCTTCTTATCCTTCATTACCTCGCTGGTCAGGAAGGTGCGAATTTGCTCGTCGTCCCAGGGCAGATAGCCTTTCTTGTGGACGCCTGTGAGCATGATGACAAGCAGGTGGTCGTTGTCGCCGCACTCGTAGAGGGGAGATACGTCGCCAACCTTTGTGTCCTCGTCGAAAATCCAGCGCAGAGCCTCGCGGGTGCTGCGGATGTTGACGACTTTGTGCTCTGTGCTGCTCACGTTGTTGCGAACCTGCACGTTATAGCCAGCCTGTGCGGCGTTGGCTTCGATGTCCTCAACCTTTGCGTTGCCGGCCAAGAAGCTGCTGAAGTCGTTGTATGCCTTGCCGTAGGTGTCCTTGCTGAAGTCTATGCTGCGCTTGATGACAGCCACATCGTATTTCGGGACGATGTTGCGGCGGTCGGTAACCTGGGCGATGATGACACCCTGGCCGTCGAGCACAATCTTGTTGTTGCTGCCCACAGCTGCACCAGTGATGGTGCCGAGGAACTTGCGGTTGTTCTCGTCGATGGCCTGGCCTTCATACTGACTGCTGGTAATCCACGTTTTGGTGGCGGGCTGGTCGTACTTCTTGGCGATGGTGTCGAAGTTAGCACCTGCTGCCAGAGCGTTCATGATGCTGTCGGCCGTCTTCTCGATGGCAGCCATGTCGTTGCCGGGAGCGGCAATCTGGCGAACCTCGACAGAGTCGGGCAGGCTGACCTTTTTGATGAGGCGCACGATGTTGATGGTGTTGTCGTGGTCATGAACGAAAGGACCAACCTGAGAACCTTCGGTCAGGGAGTCGAGCTGCTCTGCGATGTCGTGGGGCAAAGCCTTTGCGCTGACGGGCAGCGGGCTGTAGGGCACCTGGCTTGCAGCTTCGCGGACTGTCTTGGCAGCGTCGGCACCTTCAGCAAGCGCCTGTGCATAGCCTTCCATCTCCTTCATGAGGTTGTCCTTGTCGGCGTCGCTGGCAGTGACGTGGATGTCGATGTACTTGATGTCGCGTGTCTCCTGGTCGGCGCGGAACAGCTCCTTCATCTCCTCGTATTTTGCCTTCAGCTCACTGTCTTCAACGGTGACGTCGTCGTCCTTGATGCTGGTGAAGGGCAGTGCTGCCATGTAGATGTCAGTCTCGCTGGTACGACCGTTGAAGCTTGCCTGTGCACTGACGGGGTTGCTGACCATCAGGCCGTTGAGCAGAGCCTGGTATTTCTCGTTCAGTGTCTGCCTGCGGATGGTCTTCTCAATGAACTTCCAGTAGTTGTTCATCTGCTGGTACTGCTCCTTGATTTCGCTGCTCATCTCAGGATTGGCCATGACCTCGTTGTACTGGTTCAGGAACTGCTTGAGTGCGTTCACATCGAAAGTGCCCTGCTGTGTGCGGAAAGGCGTCTGTGTAAGAATCTGGTTGCGGCCGTTTGTGATGATGTCCTGCATCTCGGCGTCGGTCACGGTGATGCCGAGCTTCTCGCACTCGTGCTGCATGAGCTTGTCGTTGACGAGAGTCTGCCAAACCTGGTCGCGCATCATGGAGAGCTGGTCGTCGGAGAGCGTGTTGGTGCCTTGTGTGAACTTCACGACATCGGTGTACTCTTCGACCATTGCGTTGAACTCTTGTACGTTGACTTTCTCTCCATAGATTTTGCCGACACGCTGGCGGCTCTCTGTCTGTGTGTATGTGAGAGAGCGCACGAACTCTTCGGCGATGAAAGCAAACAGGGCAAGGCCTACTGTGGCAATGAGAATCTTGCCTCTGTTGCGGATTTTTTGTAATGTTGCCATTGTTTAATTTATGTTTTGTTTATTGTTATTGGCTTAAAAAGCGCACAAAGGTACGCATTTTTTTTCATATAACAGGCATTTACATGAAGAAAATATGTGTTCCTTTGCCGTTTTTGTCTGTTGGAGGTTAGCTCTAACCCCTAACCACTAATCATTTATTCGGATAGCAGCTGTTTCAGGAAGGCATCAAGGTCTTCCTCAAGCCCGTCAAGCAGTGTCGTATCGAGCATGACAGTCTCTTCGCTGTCGATGATGACCAGGTCCTGCAGCGTCTCGTGGTCCTCGTCGATGAGGACGAAGCTGAAGGGCTGCATGACGCTCATCTTCTCGATGCTCGGGCGCATGTCTTCGATGCACTGGCGCAGGATGGGCACGATGTCCTCGTAGAACGTTTCGTCGGAACTCTTTATCCATTCCTCGACGACACAGCGGTCAAGCTCCTCGTCATCGTCGTTGTAGGTGCGTATCTCGCCTGTGTAGTTGCTCACCAAGAGGTGGATGTCCGTCATGACGGGTTCTGCCTCTGCCGGGAACTTGGCGATGACCTTGCGCAGTGTGCGCTCAATCTGCTGGATTGTCTGTTTGCTTGCTTCCATCTATCATTTACTATTTAATCATTTACCCATTTACCATTTAGTTCCTCCCCTAACGGGGAGGTTAGGAGGGGTCTTTTAGAGGTTTTTTCCGTGACATTGTTTGAACTTCTTGCCGCTGCCGCAGGGACACGGGTCGTTGCGACCGGGCAGGTTCTCGCGGCGGATGGGCTGCACGGGCTGGCGGTCGCGGGTGTCGCGGGCTGCTGCCTGCTGCATTCCGGCATCTGTCAGCTCACCTCGTGACTCCTGCAGACGTGGCTGCTCACGGCGCGGCATCTCCTGTTGCGGTGCGCTTTGTATCTGCAGTTCAGGTATCATGGCACGCATGATGATGCTTACGGTGCGGTCGTTGATTTGGTTTATCATGTCGTCGAAAAGCTTTGCGCTCTCCAGCTTGAAGATGAGCAACGGGTCCTTCTGCTCGTAGCTGGCGTTGTGTACGCTGTGCTTCAGCTCGTCGAGCAGTCGCAGGTTCTCCTTCCATGCGTCGTCGATGATGTGGAGGATGATGGCCTTGTGGAAAGAGGTCACGACGGAGCGCGACTGGCTCTCGTATGCCTCTTTGAGGTTCGAAGGAATATTATACTGGCGGTTGCCGGCGATGACAGGAACCATGAGGTTTTCGTACATCGTGCCCTGTGGACTTTCGTAGATGTGCGTCACAACCTTGTTGGCATTGTTCATCATGATTTCCGTCTTCTGCTGGAAGCGTTCGAGCACCTTCTGGTAAGCCAGCTCTGCCACGTCGTCGAGTTTCATCGTCTCGAACTGCTCGGCAGTGAAGGGCACTTCCATAGCCATGATTTCGAGGAAGCGCATGCGGCATCCCTCATAGTCGTTGTTCTCGAGGATGTTGCAGACACGGTCCCATATCATGTTGCTGATGTCCATGCCGAGGCGTTCGCCGATGAGGGCGTGGCGGCGCTTCTCGTAGATGACCGTACGCTGCTTGTTCATCACGTCGTCGTACTCGAGCAGGTTCTTGCGGATGCCAAAATGGTTCTCCTCGACCTTCTTCTGTGCGTTCTCGATGCTGCGGGTGATCATGCTGTGCTCAATCATCTCGCCGTCCTTGAAGCCAAGCGTGTCCATCACTCGTGCAATGCGTTCGCTGGCAAAGAGGCGCATCAGCTTGTCCTCGATGCTGACGAAGAAGAGGCTGCTGCCAGGGTCGCCCTGACGACCGGAACGTCCGCGTAACTGCCTATCGACGCGGCGGCTCTCGTGGCGTTCTGTGCCGATGATGGCCAGTCCGCCTGCCGCCTTCACTTCCGGTGAGAGCTTGATGTCCGTGCCACGACCTGCCATGTTGGTGGCGATGGTCACGGTGCCGAGCATACGTTCCTCAGTCGTGATGAGGCTTGCGGCATCGCGAGGTTCGCGCTTCTCTTTCTTGGCGGCCTCTGCCTCGATGCGTGTCTGGTAGCTTACGGCTGTGCCCTTTTCGTTGAAGGCGCGTCCGTCGGTCGCCACATACACTGTGCCAGGAGCACTCTGACCAGCCAGAGCCACGATGTCGGCTTCCTTCTGGTGGAGCTTGGCGTTCAAGACCTGATGTGGTATCTTGCGCATCTGCAGCATCTTGGAGAGCATCTCTGAAATCTCGACGCTCGTTGTGCCGACCAGTACGGGACGGCCGCTGGTGCGCATCAGTTCCACTTCCTCGATGACGGCCTTGTACTTCTCGCGCTGTGTGCGATAGACGCGGTCGTTCATGTCTGTGCGGATGACTGGGCGGTTCGTCGGCACCTCCACCACGTCGAGCTTGTAGATGTCCCAGAACTCGCCGGCTTCGGTGACGGCTGTGCCCGTCATGCCCGCCAGCTTGTGGTACATGCGGAAGTAGTTTTGCAGCGTGATGGTGGCGTAGGTCTGTGTGGCGGCTTGCACCTGCACGTGCTCCTTTGCCTCGACAGCCTGATGCAGTCCGTCGCTCCAGCGGCGGCCTTCCATGATACGGCCTGTCTGTTCATCGACAATCTTCACCTCGCCGTCAACAATGACGTATTCATCGTTGAGGTTGAACATGGTGTAAGCCTTCAGCAGCTGCTGTATGGTGTGTACGCGTTCGCTCTTGGTGGCGTAGTCGTTGAAGATGCGGTCCTTCTCCTCAATCTTTTCTTCATCCGTCTTGCTTGAAGCATCAATCTGCGAGAGGACGGTGGTGATGTCAGGCAGGACGAAAAGCTCGGGGTCGTTGACTTGCGAAGCCAGCCACTCGTTGCCCTTGTCGGTCAGCTCCACGCTGTTCATCTTTTCATCGACCACGAAGTAGAGCGGGTCGGTTGCCTCGTGCATACGGCGGTTGTTGTTCTCCATGTAGATTTCTTCTGTGGAGAGCATTCCTGCCTTGATGCCTGGCTCGGAGAGGAACTTGATGAGCGGCTTGTTCTTGGGCAGAGCCTTATGGCTGCGGAAGAGCGCGAGGAAACCATCGGCTGTCTTCTGCTTGTCGTTGGCCTCTGTGCCTTCCGTTATCTGCTTCTTTGCGTCGGCAAGATATTGCGTAGCCAACTGCCTCTGCACGCCGACGAGACGTTCCACCAATGGCTGATACTGCTCGAACTGCTGGTCGTCGCCTTTCGGCACGGGGCCGGAGATAATGAGCGGTGTGCGTGCGTCGTCTATGAGGACGGAGTCGACTTCATCCACGATGGCATAGTTGTGGGAGCGCTGCACGAGGTCTTCCGGGCGCTGCGCCATATTGTCGCGCAGGTAGTCGAAGCCGAACTCGTTGTTCGTGCCGAATGTGATGTCGGCGAGATAGGCTTTGCGACGTGCCTCGCTGTTGGGCTGATGCTTGTCGATGCAATCCACGCTCAAGCCGTGGAACATGTAGATGGGTCCCATCCACTCCGAGTCACGCTTTGCCAGATAGTCGTTGACGGTGACGACGTGTACGCCGTTGCCTGTCAGTGCATTCAGGAAGACGGGAAGCGTGGCGGTGAGTGTCTTGCCCTCGCCCGTGAACATCTCGGCAATCTTGCCTTGATGGAGCACGGTGCCGCCGAAGAGCTGCACATCGAAGTGTATCATGTCCCACTTCAGGTCGTTGCCGCCTGCCACCCAGTGGTTGTGGTAGATTGCCTTGTCGCCTTCGATGTCGACGAAGTCGTGCGATGCTGCGAGGTCGCGGTCGAAGTCGTTGGCTGTGACTTCCACCGTCTCGTTAGTGGCAAGAAGCTCTGCTGTGCGCTTCACGATGGCGAACACCTCGGCACGTTCCTTGTCAAGCGCCTTCTCGAAGGTCTCGAGGACATCCTTCTCCAATTTGTCGATTTGTGCGAAGATGGGGGCGCGGTCCTGTATGTCGGTGCCGGGAATCTTGTCCTTCAGCACCTGTATCTGTTCGCGAAGGTCCTTCACGGAGTCTTGGATGCGCTGTTTTATTGTCTTCGTGCGTTCGCGCAGCTCGTCGTTCGAGAGGGCTTGTATCTCGGGATAGACCTGCAGCACAGCCTCCACCATCGGGCGGTAGGCTTTCAGGTCGCGGCTCTTCTTGTCGCCGAATATCTTTACCAGAAACTTTGAAATGTCCATATAGTATTTATTATATAATGTGTAGCCCCCTCTGACTCCCCCTTTGGGGGAGGATACGGAAGCTGGTTAAGTTTTGTCTTGTTCTCTTATTCTCTATTCTTTAGTTTACGATTCTTTCTAAGGCACTCCCCCAAAGGGGGAGCGGGGAGGGGGCTTTAGTAGTTTAGCGGAGCCTCCGGGCAGGCATTCGGAGCTCGAATGCGCAATGCCTGTGCTATTGTCGGTGCTACCTGGTCGATGCTGACGGGTATGCGTACCTTCTCCGGCACAATGCCTGCGCCCAGGAAGAAGAGCGGGAAGCTCAGGTACGACTCGCGGCTGAGCGACTGTTCGTGCTTGTCTTCGTCCTTGAGCACCCATCCGGGAGAGACCTGAACGAGTATGTCGCCCGAGCACTTCGGGTTGTAGGCGTTGCGGAGCTTGCTGATGCCTGGCGTGCCTGCACCCAAAGCCAGGCGCTGGCTGGTATAGACATCCTTCACGCCGCTCAGTTGGATGAGGAACGCGCTGCAGCGGTCGAGCACCTCCGTCAGGTTGAGGTTGCGGTTCTCGATGAGCTTGAGGTTGAGGTATATCTGGTTGTCGATGGCAGTCTCTACATAGTCGCCCGGACCATAGACTGCGATGAGGTACATGTTGAGCAGGGCCTGTGCCTTGGTGATGGAGAAGACACCTGTCGGGATGCGGTACTTGCTCAAGTCCATCATCTCTTCGGAGTCGAAGTAGCCAGTGCTTGTGACGATGAACAATGTCTTGTCCATGCCCACCTTCCCGTCCACGAAGTTGAAGAGTTCTTCCAGCTGTCTGTCCAGGCGTGCATAGGTGTCCTGCATCTCCATGCCGAACGTCATGGCTGACTGATGGTCGTAGGCACCGGCATAGTAGGTCAGCGTCAGCATGTCGGTCACGGCGTCCGTGCCGAGTCCCGCCTTTTCGATGGCTTGCTTGGCAAAGAGGTTGACTTCGTCGTTGACGCAAGCTGTGGCTTTGAACTCACGGTACTTGCGATTGCTGTTGAATTTGTGGCTGAAAGGCTTGACCTTGCTTCCGCTTGTTGATACAAAGTATTGGAAGTTCGTCACCTGGTCGTTGAGCGGCTTCCACTGGATATCGTCGATGCGACTGTCGAGCGAAAGGCGGATGTCGTAGTCCGTTGCCCAGTCGGGATAGTTGTCGTAGTAGATGGTTGCCGCCCATTTGCCTGTCCAGTCGTCGAGCCAGAAGGCGCAGTTCCCTGCGTGTCCAGCGCCGAGGACAGCTGCTTCGCGTGTCGGGGCGATGGAATAGACGATGCTCTTCCCTTCGGAGGATATCTTCAGCTCATCGCTGATGGTAGAGACGGCGAGGTGCTTGGGCGAGGACTTCTCGTCGGTCATGATGCCGGGATAGGTATCGTCGTCGACGCAGAAGACGGGCAGGAGTGTCTGGCGGTCGAGCCAGTGCTCAGCCACGATGCCGTTTACATAGGGGCTTGTGCCGGTCATCAGGCAAGCCATCGCCGAAGCGCGGTCTGGTGAGCTGAAAGGGTATTCCGCTTGCGAGTAGAAGCGTCCCTGCTCCTTGAGCCGCTGGAAGCCTCCCTGACCGTACAGGGGCGTGAAGGCGTCCATGTAGTCGCTGCGCAGCTGGTCGATGACGATGTTCACCACCAGCGACGGCACCTGCGGAGCGTCCTGCGCCATTGACCATTGACCATTGACCATTGACCATTGGGCAAGGACAAGGAGGGAGTATAGGAAGCGTTGGCTCATTTAACTTTAACCCTTTACCTTTTTTACCTTTTTACCTTTTAATCTTTTCACCTTTACCAAGTAGTAGCTTATCGGTCGCGTGAGCAAACACAATGCCAAAGGTACGGTTATTTTCGCAAATACCTGCGGAATCCATGGGGAAAATAACAAGAACAGTGCCAAAAGCGCAAAGTAGAAGGCATACCAAAGGGTTCGCTTGTGCTTGATGGCAGATTTTATGACAAGTGGAATGCCAACAAGTGCGATGGGGTTGAATAACCCAATCTGCCAGTTGGAGTCCACCGCAGGATGTTCCGAGAAGAAGAACATGAAGGTGAGCAGCACGCCTGCCGCGCCCTGTGCAAGCAGGAGCAGAACGTCCCAAAGCCAGAATATACGTTTCGTCCAGACCTCGAGCAACAGGATAAACAAGCAAAGAGCACCGAAGGCAAGACAGGCTTGCAAAGGAAGAAGCCCCCTCCCCGCTCCCCCTTTGGGGGAGTGCTTGGGAAACTCAGAGGTTTGCGGCTTGGACACTCCCCCAAAGGGGGAGCTGGAGGGGGCTTTTTTCACCAGCGGCCGCATGTCGCCTCTTGGTGTGCAGATGAAGGCGCCGTCGAAAGCTTTCATCAAGTTTTCAGGCACGAACATGGCTGCATGTGCGGACGGGATGGTGTCCACCTCGCTGCCAAGCAGCAGGTCGTTGCCTTCCTGCGCCCAGGGATGCTCTGCCGTGTAGCGGTGCAGTATCTCGCGGAAAGTTTGGTGGGGTAGGGTGTCGGGGTACTGGATGCGACCGTTGATGGCCTGCTCCACCATGTCGCGCACCATTGTCGTGCAGTTCTTGTAGAGGAAGTTGTAGCGGTAGTTGCGGTTCTCCGGCAGGCAGTTCTCGATGAGACGGCTTGTCAGTCGCCGCGCCTCGGCGGGCGTCAGGTTCAGTTCCTGCTCCGTGATGCTCGAGCCGCGCTCCTCGTATTCCCTGACGAAGTATTCCCATGGGACTGGCTGCACCATGTAGTCCGTCTGCCCGAGCACGAAGCGCCAGGCGAAGTACGGTTTCGACAAGTCGAACACGCCGTAGTTGAAGACGATGGACCCACCCCAATCATCCCATAAAGGGGAGATTTCCTCTTCAAAGTTCTCTCCCTTTAAGGGAGAGTCAGAGAGGGTCTTTTCGCACCTGATGGCTGTGTGCCCGTACAGCTCATAGACCTCCTGCCCCGGCGAACAGGTGAGCAGCGTCACGCGGATGCTGTCCTGCTGAGCGAAACAATGAGCCTGTAAGGACAAAACAAGGCACAAAAATATGACAGTCTTCTTAAACACGGGCGCAAAGGTACAAAGAATAATTCATAATTCATAATTCATAATTTTCTTGTTCGCTGTGTTTTTGTCTAAAAAAGCATTCCCTGCTTCTGAGGGAAAGCTGAATCATAGCGAACGCTTTTTTATTTTGTCCCACAGAAATCAAGGAAATCACAGAAAACTTTTTTGAACACTGATGACTCGGATATAACGGATAATTTACTATCCCTTTATCTGTGTAATCCGTACAATCCGTTTTCGTTATTATTTCTATGGCTTCTGTGTAAGGATGCTGTCAAAGAAATTCGCAAAACGGCTCTTCTGGCGGCATCTTTTTGTCTGTGTGGTGTTTTTGTACCCCAAAAGCAAGAAATGGGCTTAAATCGAATTGGTATTGGTTATCAGGCGGTTGTATGGTTGCATTGCACGGCTTTGTGGCAAAAAAGTATTTGGACGGAATGGTGTTCTGTCAAACGGTACAAAGATTTGCGGGAAAACGAGCATGGTTTTCCACCATAAAGAACGTGGGTCTTTGGCAATAAGTACGTGGACTTATGGTCATAAGTCCACGTACTTATAAAAGGCAAGGCACGCTTTGGCTCCAAACGGCCCAATTTTGATGTAAGGTTTTTTCATATAAAGGTCTTCTTTTTGTTCGGGCGGATTTGCAATCCGACCGCATTGGATATAGGGATTTGCAATCCCGACATAATGTTGTCGCACTGCAAATGTTTTTATTGCATTATAAATGCTTATATTCAATACTGGCGGATTGCAAATCCGCCAGAACAGCGCAAATCCGCCAGAACAGGGGTCGCCAGAACAGCGCAAATCCGCCAGAACAGTCATCCGTGTTCAACACCTGAAACTAACGAACAAGAATTGAAGAAATTCCTATTCCTGTATGCCAACTCCTTTATATGCGTTTATTTAACCATGACTTTTGTTGTCGTGCCGTCGCTCTTGCGGATGATATTCAAACCGTGCTGCTGGGTGGGCTGTCTGCGGCCTGTGAGGTCGTAGATGGCCTGGATGTTGTCCGTCGAATGTTGTCCGTCGCTGGCTTCGATTTCATCAATGCCTGTCGCATAGGTTTCTTCGTCTGCAAACGTCACTTCCGTGCAAACTTCGCCATCAGAATAATCCCTCACCACTCTGCTTCGGGCATCCCAATATGCATAGTACGGGTAAATGATGCCACCGTTTCTCAATATCAGGGAATTAAATCCAACGATTCTTCCTGTTTTGATTCTTTTGCCCTTGGTGGTCAGGTCTATTATCAAATTTCCACGAGTGCCATTGTCGTCGGGATAACCGTCTAAGTCTTCGTCGAGGGGTCGTAGGTCACCTTTCCCGTCACCGTGCCTTGTGTGGAGCTGATGGCGGCACCTATGTCGTCCTTGTTGGTGTCGTTCACCTGCACGCCGCACACCCAAATGTTGTAGCTGGCGGCCTGTCCGGTCACGATGCCTGCAATGAGCAGGAGCATGGAGAGTAGGGTCTTTTTCATATTGTACTAATTATAATAAGATTATAACGCGCTTTGCGCATACAAAGTTAAATATAAGTTTGCATTTTTATGCTACCTATTGGTTAAAGTTTGTTAAATACGCGGGGCTTGCCGGCAAGGAGGCAGCGTTTTTTTATTTTTAACTTTCAATTTTTCATTTTTTCAACTTTTTTACCTTTTCACCTTTTCTCCTTTTCAACTTTTTCCGTACCTTTGCACCCGTGAAATTGATAATAGACATAGGAAACACCGTCGCCAAGATGGTTGCTTTCCGTGGCGACGAGCCTGTCGAAGAGGTTCGGGCAGAGGGCGGTGAGCTTTCGGGCCTGGATGATTTCGTGAAGAGACACAACTTCCGGCGCGGTATTGTGGGCAGCGTCCGCGATCTCACCGCCTGCGAGGAAGCCGCTCTCGCCCGTCTGACAATCCCTATGCTCCGTTTCTCGTCCGACACGCCCGTTCCCATCTCGAACCGCTACCGTACGCCCGAGACGCTGGGCAGCGACCGTCTGGCCGCCGTCATCGGCGCCAGTTCGCTCCGTCCTGGCAAGGATCTGCTCATCATCGACGCAGGCACCTGCATCACTTACGAGGTGATTGACGCGAGGGGCAACTACTGGGGCGGCAACATCGCCCCGGGTATGCAGATGCGCTTGAAGGCGCTTCACGAGTTCACGGCACGCCTGCCCCTCGTGGAGGCCGAGGGCGAAGTGCCCGGCATGGGCTACAATACCGAGACCGCCATCCGCAGCGGCGTGCTGCGAGGCATGAAGTACGAGATAGAGGGCTACATTAAGTCCATGCGCTCCAAGTTCCCGCATCTGGAGGTCTTCCTGACCGGCGGCAACCGCATCAACTTCGACACAAACATCATCAACCTGATATTCACCGACAAGTACATCGTCCCCCGGGGGCTGAACAGGATACTGGACTATAACAATGAAAGGTAAAAAAGTGAAAAGGTGAAAAGGAAAAAAGGTGAAGAGTGAAGAATAAAAAGTAAGAATGATGACTATGAACTATGAACTGAAATATAATCTGGCCAAGCCTTTGGCATGTCGTCGCCTCTGGTGCGCGATAGTGACTCTTATTCTTCACTTTTCACTCTTCACTTTTCACTCCTTCGCCCAGGTGAGCAGCACGAACTCCACTTACTCGCGCTTCGGGCTTGGGTTGCTCCACGACCAGTCGCAGGGCTTCAACAAGTCGATGGGCGGCATCGGGCTTGGCGTGCGCATCGGCAACCGCATCAATACGACGAACCCCGCCTCCTACTCCGCCATCGACTCCCTAAGCATCCTTTTGGATGTGGGCATGAGCGGCTCTTTCGGGCAGATGCGGCAGGGCACGCAAAGCGTAAAGGTGAAGAGCGCCTCGCTCGACTATATCCATGCCGGCATGCACATCGCCAAGAGGCTTGGCCTCGCGGTCGGCTTCATGCCATATACCAGCATCGGCTATCAGTTCGCTTCGCCAGAAACTGTTATCACCAATGATGCCAACACCACACAGAAAATCTCCTACAGCAACATCTATAGCGGCAGCGGCGGCATAAACCAGGCTTACATCGGCTTGGGCTGGAGGGTGTATCGCGACCTCTCAATTGGTGCCAACGTCAGCCTCATCTGGGGACAATACAGCCACCTCCTCGTGCCGTACTACATGGATGGCGGAACAAGCAGCAACTCCTACAGCAGCACCATCAAGGGCTACTACGCTTCGCTGAAGACCTATAAGCTGGACTTTGGCGCACAGTACCCCGTGCGCCTGTCATCGCAGGACTGGCTGAACCTCGGCGTGACCGTCGGACTTGGGCACAAGTTCGCCCAGGACGCCACACTCCTTATCTATTCCACAAAGGGCGACTCTACGAGTTTTACGGCGACCACACCCTTCGACCTGCCTTATTCCTTCGGTGTCGGTGCCGCCTGGCAGCATAAGAACACACTGGTAGTCGGCGCGGATATGCACCATGAGCGGTGGGGCAATTGCCGCATGCCCGTCGAGACGTCGAATGCGTACGTCCCCATGAAAGGCGGCTACAAGAACATGACGAAGATTGCCGTCGGCGCACAGTGGACGCCGGACCCCTTTGACAAGAGGTACTGGAAGCGCATCCAATACCGTATCGGCGCAAACTACACGACTCCCTACCTCAAAGTGGACGGGAAAGACGGTCCAAAGGAAATCAGGCTGACCGTCGGTGCTGGTCTGCCCATCACGAACAGGCTCAACAACCGTTCTGTGGTCAACTTCGGTGTGCAATGGCTGAGACGCTCGTCCAGTGCCGCAGGCATGGTGAAGGAAGACTATCTGCTCATCAACCTCGGCATGACCTTCAACGAGCGCTGGTTCATGAAGTATAAGATAGAATAATAAAAAGTGAAAAAGTGAAAAAGCAAGACGCATTAACATCAAGAGTATAAGATATTATGAAACGCATAGTATTCCTGTTCTTTTTTCACCTTTTCACTCTTTCAATTTTTCACCTTTTAATGTGTGCCTGCACCAGCGAGGTGGAGCATTTGGCAGAGCCTGTTATGGGCGAAGACACACTCCTCTTCATGCATTCCAATGGCATCAACACCTACATCAGCGACAGCGGCGTGCTACGCTATCACATGGTGGTCGAGGAGTGGGACATCTACAATGGAACGGTGCCAGGCGAACCAACCACTTGGAAGTTCATGAAGGGCCTGCTCATGGAGCGCTTCGACGAGAAGTTCCACGTTGACCTCTTCGTGCAGTCGGACACCGCCTGGCTGCACAAGCAGAAACTGTGGGAACTGCGCGGCAGGGTAGTGGTGCGCAATGTCAACGGTGACGTCTTCCGTACCGAGGAACTCTTTTGGGACTTGGACAAGCACGAGATGTGGAATACCCAGTATATGCACATCACCACACCCGAACGTGAGCTGGAAGGCACAGAGTTCCACAGCAACGAGCAGATGACACGCTACACCGTGTTCAATTCCGTCGGTACCTTCCCCGTCGAGGAAAAAGAAACCGCCCCGCCAGACTCAACTTTGAGGAGAAGGGCGAATTGAGGATTGAAGATTGGGGATTGAAGATTGAAATATGAATTATGAACTGGTTATAGCCACCGTTGCCATTCTCTTGCTTTCGGGCTTCTTTTCGGGCATGGAGATTGCCTTCGTCTCAAGCAGCAAGCTGCGCTTCGAGATGGACAGGGAGGAGCAGGGCTTCTCGGCACGCCTCATCGATACCTTCTACCGCCACCCCAACGGTTTTATCTCGACGCTTCTCGTCGGCAACAACATTGCGCTCGTCGTCTATGGCATTCTGATGGCAAAGATAGTCAGTGCGCTCGTACTCATCCCGCTTGGCATACACCGGCCTGATGCTGTGAGTGGCGACTGTCCCAACGAAGCACTTTGCCTCTTCCTGCAAACCATCATAGCGACGCTCATCGTTCTCGTGACGGGTGAGTTCCTGCCCAAGACACTCTTCCGCTTCAACCCCAACCGCATGATGCGCATCTTCGCTCTGCCCGCCTACATCTTCTATATTGTGTTGTGGCCCGTCAGCAAGTTCACCAGTTCGCTCGGAAAGCTCCTGCTCTGGATGGTGGGTGCAAAAGTGAAGAAGACAAAGCAGGAGAAGACTTTCACGCGTGAAGACTTGGACTACCTCATCCAAAGCAACATCGAGAAGGCTGCCGACGACGAGGACATAGAGGATGAGGTGAAGATCTTCCAGAACGCCCTCGACTTCAGCTCGGTCAAGGTGCGCGACTGCATCGTGCCGCGAACCGAAATAACAGCTGTCTCGACCGAAACCTCTTTGCAGGAGTTGCGTATGCAGTTCGTGGAGAGCGGTCACAGCAAAATCCTTGTCTATAACGAGGATATCGACAACATCGTGGGCTACATTCATACCGTCGAGATGTTCCGACTCGGCGAGGACGAGGACTGGACGAAGCACATCCGCGAGGTTTCCATCGTGCCCGAGACGATGAACGCCCAGAAGCTGCTTGGCATCTTCATCAGCCAGAAGCGATCCATGGCTGTCATCGTCGATGAGTTCGGCGGCACAAGCGGCATCGTCACAATGGAAGACCTGGTGGAGGAAATCTTCGGAGAAATAGAGGATGAGCACGACAGCAAGAATTATGTAGCACGGCAGACTGCTCCAGGCGAGTACCAGCTCTCGGGCCGTCTGGAGATTGCACAAGCCAACGAACTGCTTGACCTCGACCTGCCCGAAAGCGACGAGTACCTGACCGTGGGCGGGCTTATCCTGCATGAGTTCCAGAACTTCCCTAAACTCAACGAGCCAATCCGCTTCGGGCACTGGGAGTTCAAAGTCACAAAGAAGACAACCACCAAGATAGAGCTTGTGCAGCTGCGTGTGCTGGAGGAATAACCAAAATATGCAGGCAAAACAGCATCTTTATGCGGAAAAAGTGTGGGGTAAGTGCATATTATGCGTAAAACATTGTGCTTGTTTGCATAAAATGTTGTATCTTTGCACCGCTAAATAGTAAATGGTAGATAGCTAAATGGTAAAAGAGATTATTGAGAAGCAGGACAAGAAGAAGAGGCTACAGACAATTCGCAAGATTGTCAGCATGAACAGCCTGGAGAGTCAGGAAGATTTGCTTGCCGCACTTCGGGAAGAAGGATTTGTCAGTACGCAGACCACATTGAGCCGCGACCTCAAGCAATTGCGCATCAGCAAGGTGCGAGTGCGCAACGGGCTTAGTGTCTATGCCTTGCCTCGTGAAGGACAGTTTGTGCCGGTGCCTACGCTCGAGGAGATTAACCAGACGAAATGGCGACTCAACTTCTCCGGCAACCTGATGGTCGTCCACACGCCTCCCGGACATGCCAGCATGGTGGCATACGACATAGACAACGTCAAGCATCCCTTCTTCCTTGGCACTGTGGCAGGCGACGACACGGTCATTGTGGTGCTGGCAGAAGGTGCGGACAGGGAGGCTGCTGCCAAGATAGTCCGCGACATTGTTCCGAAGCTGAACTGACAGGCTGTCTATACATTATATAATATATTATATAGGAGGGTTTCATAGAAATGGAAGGAATAAAGAGTGAAGACATACGGGTGCTGGTGGCAGATGCCGAGCATGAAAAGTATGTCGATACGATAATCAACACCATACGGGATGCCGCACGCAAACGCGGCACCGGCATTGCCGAGCGAACCCATGAATATGTCGCTACCAAGATGCGCGAAGGCAAAGCGGTCCTGGCGTTGCATGGTGATAAGTTCGTTGGCTTCAGCTATATCGAGACGTGGGGCAACAAGCACTACGTCACCACGTCCGGACTGATTGTTCATCCCGACTATCAAGGCTTGGGCGTTGCGAAGCGCATCAAGGACTACACCTTCACGCTGGCTCGTCTTCGCTGGCCGCACGCCAAGATATTCAGCCTGACGAGCGGCGACGCCGTGATGAAGATGAATACGGCCCTCGGCTATGTGCCTGTGAGCTTCAATCAGTTGACCGACGACGACGCTTTCTGGCACGGCTGCTTGGGCTGCATCAACCACGACATCCTCGAGGCAAAGCAGCGGAAGTTCTGCGTCTGCACGGGAATGCTTTGGGACCCGGACAAGCACAAGGGCGAGCCGACGTCGCTCGAAGTCATCAAGGACGTAATGCGGACGCTCGTCTTACGCGGAATAGAATAGTCTGTTCTGGCGGATTTGCAATCCGCCAGTATGGAATATAAGCATTTGTAATGCGAAAAAAAAGACATGGCGCGATTATAAATCCCTATATCCAAAGCGGTCGGATTGCAAATCCGACCGAACAAAGGAGGAGACTTAAACCGTAAATAAATTGTAAATTGTAAATCGTTAAATAGTAAATGAAAAAGGTTGTTGTCGCCTTTAGTGGCGGACTTGATACCAGTTACACGGTGATGTATCTGGCAAAGGAGAAAGGTTATGAGGTTTATGCTGCGTGTGCCAATACGGGTGGTTTCAGCCCGGAGCAGCTCAAGGCAAACGAAGAGAATGCCTACAAGCTGGGGGCAAAGGCTTACGTCACGCTCGATGTGACGCAGGAGTACTATGAGAAGTCGCTGAAGTACATGGTCTTCGGTAATGTTCTTCGCAACAATTGCTATCCCATCTCTGTGAGCAGCGAGCGCATCTTCCAGGCGTTGGCGATTGCACGCTATGCCAAGGAGATTGGTGCAACAGCGATTGCCCACGGCTCAACCGGCGCAGGCAACGACCAGATTCGCTTCGATATGACCTTCCTCGTGATGTGTCCGGGCGTGGAAATCATTACGTTGACGCGCGACGGCAACCTTTCCCGTCAGGAAGAGGTGGATTATCTTAACAAGAACGGCTACTTTGCCGACTTCACGAAGCTTAAGTACAGCTACAACGTCGGACTTTGGGGCACCAGCATCTGCGGAGGTGAAATCCTCGACTCGAAGCAGGGCTTGCCCGAAAGCGCTTACTTGAAGCACCCCACAGAGGAAGGTCCCGAACTCCTGAAGATTGGTTTCGAGAAGGGCGAGATATGTTCCGTGAACGGCGAACACTTTGATAATAAGATAAAGGCTATCCAGAAGGTCGAGGAGATAGGCGCACGCTACGGCATCGGTCGCGACTGTCATGTGGGCGACACCATCATCGGCATCAAGGGTCGCGTCGGCTTCGAGGCGGCAGCTCCCATGCTCATCATCGGTGCGCACCGCTACCTCGAGAAGTTCACGCTCTCCAAGTGGCAGCAGTACTGGAAGGAGCAAGTGGCGAACTGGTACGGGATGTTCCTGCACGAGAGTCAGTATCTGGAGCCGGTTATGCCGGATATCGAGGCGATGCTCCTGAGCAGTCAGCGCAATGTGACAGGCGTGGTGACGCTCGAACTGCGTCCGCTTTGCTTCCAGACCGTCGGCGTGGATAGCCCCAACGACCTCGTCAAGAACAAGCTTGGCGAGTATGGCGAGACGGCAAAAGCTTGGACGAGCGAAGACGCCAAGGGCTTCATCAAGGTGACATCAACGGCTTTGAGGGCATACTATCTTGCTCATCCAGGAGAAAGGGAGTAAGGAGTCTCTACCCTCGAAAGGTAATGTTGGAAAAGATAACGTGGGTAGTTAGCAAACTAGGCGTGCCTAATTGACAAACTAGGCGTGCCTAATTAAGCAACTAGGTGTGGCTAGTTTTCAGACACGCCTAAAGGTATAAAAAGATTATGATAAAAATAGGGATTTTAGGGGCAGCCGGGTATACGGGAGGCGAACTGATAAGAGTGCTGCTGGGGCATCCTGAAGCTAAGATTATTTTTGCTAATAGTGAATCGAATGCCGGCAATCTCGTGAGTGAAGTCCACGAGGGCTTGATTGGCGAGACTGACCTCTGCTTCACAGATGAGATGCCCTTTGACAAGGTGGATGTCGTCTTCTTCTGCTTCGGACACGGCAAGAGCGAGACGTTCCTCGCGGAGCATGAGATTCCTGCGAACGTCAAGATAATCGATCTTGCTCAGGACTTCAGGGTTAATTCACAATTTCACAATTTCACAATTTCACAATTGACAGGCGACGCAATTGTCAAATCGTCAAATCGTCAAATTGTCAAATTTGTCTATGGTCTGCCCGAGACTCATCGCTCGGCCATAAAAGGCTGCCAGCACCTTGCCAATCCCGGATGCTTTGCCACTTGCATACAGCTCGCCATGCTGCCAGCTTTGAAGGCAGGCATCATCAGCGGTGACATCCATGTCAACGGCATTACGGGCAGCACGGGAGCTGGTCAGAAGCCTGGCGCAACGACACATTTCTCCTGGCGCAACGACAATATCTCCGTCTATAAGACCTTCACGCACCAGCATCTTTTAGAGATAAACCAGACGGTACAGGAGCTTTGCCCCGGCTACGCGGGTCGTGTGCTCTTCATTCCCCAGCGCGGCTGCTTCACGCGCGGCATCTTCGTGACGGCTTACGCCAAGTGCGACCTGCCGCTCGAAGAGGTGCAGCGCATCTATGCCGACTACTACCGGGACGCTGCCTTCACGCACTTCGTCCTGAAAAGCCCCGATATGAAGCAGGTCGTGAACACCAACAAGGCACTCGTCTATGTGGAGAGGTTCGAAGACCAGCTCCTGATGGTGAGCTGCATCGACAATCTGCTGAAGGGAGCCGTCGGGCAGGCCGTGCAGAACATGAACCTCATGTTCGGCCTTGACGAGACAGAAGGGCTGCGATTGAAAGCGTCAGCTTTCTAATTGATTCGTCATAAAGGACACGACGTTATAACGTAATAACGAAGAAACGAAATGGAATTATTCGATGTATATCCCCTCATGGACGTGACCATTGCGCGTGGCAAGGGTTGCAAGGTGTGGGACACAGAAGGTCAGGAATACCTCGACCTCTACGGCGGTCACGCCGTCATCAGCGTGGGCCATTGCCATCCGCATTACACAGAGGCAATGACCCGTCAGTTGCAGAAGCTTGGCTTCTACAGCAATTCCGTACAGAATCCTTTGCAGAAGGAGTTGGCACAGCGCCTTGGCAAGGCCTGCGGCTACGAGGACTACAGGCTGTTCCTTATCAATTCGGGTGCGGAGGCTAATGAGAATGCCTTGAAGCTGGCGTCTTTCTACAACGGCAGGACGCGCGTCTTGTCCCTTGAGAAAGCCTTTCACGGCAGGACATCTCTCGCTGTCGAGGCAACGAACAACCCGAAGATTATCGCGCCCATCAACGCAAACGGACACGTCACCTACCTGCCCTTGAACGACATCAGGGCGTGGGAGAAGGAGATAGAGAAGGGCGACGTGTGCGCCTGCATCCTGGAGTGCATACAAGGCGTTGGCGGCATCCGCATGGTCGAGGCCAGTTTCCTGCAGGCGTTGCGCAAGCTCTGCGACGAGCACAACACGGTGCTCATCTGCGACGAGATACAATGCGGCTACGGTCGCAGCGGTAAGTTCTTCGCGCATCAGCATCTTGGCGTGAAGCCCGACATCATCACCGTCGCCAAGGGCATCTGCAACGGCTTCCCGATGGGCGCGGTGCTGATAAGCCCCATGTTCAAGGCCGTCTATGGTCAGCTTGGCACGACCTTCGGCGGCAACCATCTGGCATGTGCCGGTGCACTTGCCGTGCTCGACATCATCGAGAGCGAACGGCTTGTGGAAAATGCTGCAGAAGTGGGTGAATACTTGATGCAAAGCCTTCGCGATGCACAGCTGCCGCATGTGGTTGAGGTGCGAGGCAGAGGCTTGATGATTGGCATAGAGCTGGACATCCCCTACAAGGAACCCCGCCAGAGGCTCGTCAGCGAACAGCACTGCTTCACGGGCTGCTCGGGCACGAATGTCCTCCGCTTGCTGCCACCCTTGTGCCTAAGCAAGGACGAGGCCCGACAGTTCATAGAGAAACTCAAGTGCGTATTAGCGTAAACACATTACAATAAGGTATGTTAGAGAAGTTCCTAAAGCAGACGAAGTTCAAGGATTATGCCGACTTCATGGCCAACTTCAAAGTGGAAGTGCCAGAAGACTTCAACTTTGGATACGATGTGGTGGATGCCTACGCCGAGACAGACCCAGAGAAGGAAGCTATCCTATGGACGAACGACAGAGGCGACGTCAAGCACATCAACTATTCCGAGTTTAAGCGTCTTTCGGACAGCGTGGCATCTTATTTGCTGACCCTGGGGATAGGGAGGGGCGACTGTGTGATGCTCATCCTGAAACGCAGGGTAGAGTGGTGGCTGACGATGGTGGCGCTGCACAAGATAGGCGCTGTGGCCATCCCTGCCACACATCTTCTCACGGACAAGGACATCATCTACCGCTGCCATCAGGCAGACATCAAGGCTATTGTGGCTGTGGGCGATGTTATCGTGTTGCGGAACGTCATCCGCGCCCGTACCTACTGTCCGTCGCTGAAGCACTGCATTTCCATCGGCCCGGCTGTACCGCAGAAGTGGGAGAACTATTGGCAGGGAGTGATGATGGCGCCAAAGTTCAAGAGCCTGAAAGGTCAGAATAAAGCCACCGACGACTTCCTGTTGTACTTCACCAGCGGCACCAGCGGCGCGCCCAAGATGGTGATGCACGACTTCTCCTATCCGCTGGCTCACATCCTGACTGCCAAGTACTGGCATAACGTGGATGAGACTTCGCTGCACCTCACCGTTGCCGATACAGGCTGGGGCAAGGCTGTATGGGGCAAGCTCTACGGGCAGATGATTTGTGGCGCAACGGTGTTCATCTATGACTTTGAGGGACATTTCGACGCAGAAAAGATGTTGACGGTGATGCAGGACTTCAAGGTGACATCCTTCTGTGCGCCTCCAACAGTCTATCGCTTCATGATTCGCAAGGACCTCAGCAAATATGACTTGTCCAGCCTCCGCTATTGTACCACGGCAGGCGAAGCCCTCAATCCCAAGGTCTTTATGGAGTGGAAGAAGAAGACCGGCATCATGATTTACGAGGCATACGGGCAGACGGAAACTACCCTGGTGCTGGGCACCTACCCGTTCGTCGAGCCTAAGCCAGGTTCTATGGGTTTGCCCAATCCGCAATTTCCTGTGGCTGTCATTGATGACGAGGGCAATCCTTGCAAACCGGGTGAGCACGGACAGCTTGTCATTCATGCAGAAGGGGAGAAGCCCCTGGGACTCTTCAAGGAATACCACCTGCAGCATGAACTGACAGAAAAGAGCTATCACAATGGCATCTACTATACCAAAGATGTGGTCTATTACGACGAGGACGGCTATTTCTGGTTCGTCTCGCGTTCCGACGACGTCATCAAGAGCAGCGGCTATCGCATCGGCCCCTTTGAGGTGGAGAGTGCATTGATGACACACCCCGCCGTCGTGGAATGTGCCATCACAGGTGCGCCCGACGAGGTGCGCGGCATCGTGGTGAAGGCTACCATTGTCCTGGCAGACGCATACCGTGGCAAGGAAGGCCCCGAGCTGATTGAGGAGCTGCAGAACCATGTGAAGCAGGAGACCGCCCCCTACAAGTACCCTCGCATCATAGAGTTTGTGGATGAATTGCCCAAAACCATCAGCGGCAAGATACGCCGCGTTGAAATAAGAGAAAGAAGCATCACCCCCAGCTCCTCACCAAAAGTAGGAGTGGAGTAATAAATTGTTAATTGTAAATCGTCAAATTGTAAATGATGAAGAGCTTTCTTAATGTAGAAGACCTTGGCGACCTGAAGCAAGCGCTAGCAGAAGCCAGGGAGATAAAAGCCAATCGCTATAAGTACGACACCCTGGGCAAGAACAAGACCTTGCTCATGGTGTTCTTCAACAACAGCCTCCGCACGCGCCTCAGCACGCAGAAGGCAGCCATGAACCTTGGCATGAATGTCATCGTGCTCGATGTCAATGCCGGTGCATGGAAGCTCGAGACGGAGCGCGGCGTCATCATGGATGGCGACAAGAGCGAGCACCTGCTGGAGGCCATCCCCGTCATGGGCTGCTACTGCGACGTCATCGGCATCCGCTCTTTCGCAGGTCTTACAGACCGCGAGTACGACTATGCCGAAACCGTCTACCATCAGTTTGTGCAGTATAGTGGCAAGCCCGTCTTTGCGATGGAAACCGCAACAGTACACCCTTTGCAGGCCTTCGCAGATTTGATAACAATCGAAGAGCAGACCCACCCCCAGCCCCTCCTTTGTAGGGAGGGGAGTCAAGATGCAACAACTATCAGCTCCTCTCCCCACAAGGGAGAGGCTGGGAGAGGGTCTGTCCCCAAAGTCGTCCTCACCTGGGCGCCTCATCCTAAGTCCTTGCCGCAAGCTGTGCCCAACAGCTTCGCCCAGTGGATGCTGGCAGCCGGCGTGGATTTTGTTGTCACCCACCCCGAGGGCTACGAACTTGATCCCCGCTTCACCAAAGGCGCACGCATCGAGTACGACCAGCGCAAGGCTTTCGAAGGCGCAGACTTCATCTATGCCAAGAACTGGAGCTGCCCGGGTGTGACCAATCCAGACAACTATGGGAAGATACTGCATGACTATCATCAGATGATGCATTGGACTGTCGATGCCGAGCACATGAGCTGGACCAACAACGCCAAGTTTATGCACTGCCTGCCCGTGCGCCGAGGCATGATTGTCACCGACGATGTCATCGAGGCTCCCACCTCCCTCGTCATCCCCGAAGCTGCCAACCGCGAAATCTCGGCGACAGTCGTCCTCAAGCGCATCTTGCAAAGCATGAAGTAAAAAAACTTCCAAATCTTTTGCACTTTAGAATAATAATCGTAACTTTGTGGCGAAGTTAAATGTTTAAACTGTAGAATTGAAAATGAAAAAGCTCATCATTTCCCTGCTGACACTTTTCGCAGCAACAGCATCTTGGGCAGATACAGCTCTCATTGTCCACCAGAAGTCAGGCGGCACCGTTGAATTCGCCTTCAGTGAGAAACCTGTTGTGACCTACGAGGGGGACTATCTTGTTATCTCTGTAGATGGTGCTTCTGTGTCTTATCCTCTCTCGGACATGCAGAAGTTCACCTTTGGCGAACTCAGCGAGAACTACACTCGCATCATCGCTCCTGTGAATGTGGCTCCGCAGCCCACCTATATCTACAGCTTGGACGGCAAGCTCATGCGTACTCTCCAACCCAGTGAGGATGGTTCAACTTCTGCTTCCCTCGAAGGTCTTACCCCGGGCACTTATGTGATTAAGAACGGCAAGACATCCTATAAGGTGCTGAAGAGGTGATCGGAAAGCTTATTGACCTTATAGGCAGCCGCTATAGTTGCCGCGCTTACCTTGACAAGCCTGTCGAAGAGGAGAAGCTCGCATACATCAAGGAATGTATGCGCTTGGCACCTTCGGCAGTGAACAGGCAGCCGTGGAAGTTCCGCATAGTCCGCAGCCGGGAGGGCAGGGAGAAACTCCAGTCGTGCTACACACGTCCATGGTTCAACGGAGCGCCGCTGTATATCCTCGTTTCCGTGCTGCATGAGCAGGAATGGGTCCGTGCGGACGGCAAGCCGCACGGTGACATTGATGCCGCCATTGCTGTGGAGCACCTTTGCCTCGCTGCGGCGGACCAGGGGCTTGGCTCCTGTTGGGTATGCAACTTCGATGCCCGGCGTTGCCGCGAACTTTTCGGGATGCCCGACACAGAGGAACCCGTTGCTATCGTCCCCGTCGGCTACGCCTCATCCGCAGATGTCCCGCCAAAGACACGCAAGGCTCTCCACGAACTGTTCTTCGAGGAATAGCGCAGGGGGGCGGCCATAGATATGAAAAAGTCCGCGTACTTATGACGATAAGTGCGCGGACTTTTTCATATAAGTGCAGGGACTTATGGCAATAAGTGCAGGGACTTTTGACAGGAAACCGAAGGTCATTTTTTATTGACGGGCATAGTACATGCCTCCATGCCCGATTTTATAGCCTTTCACAGGCATTTTCAACCTTGTTGAAGAAAAAAATGCAGTTTCCTTTGTGCCTTATTGAAGAAATCACTATCTTTGCACCGTGTTTTCCCCCGAAAGGAGGAAGGACACGACATACATTTGCTCAAATTCTCCGACGAACTGCGACCTCGAAAAGAGAATAAACAGGCGAAAACAGTACAGCTTGTTCGAAGGCTGGCTGTATGCTAACATCCATTAGGAGCTTGTGCTTTAGCGCTGGCTTTCCATAGGATGTTAGAGGTTGTCGCAGACCTGTCGGAGAATATGGAGGGACTGCGCTTTTCTTTTGCTCAAAGGTTAGTGCACTCTTGTCCAGATGCCGCTGAACCAGAATTAACCGTTTTATTAACTTTTTATAAACATTCTAAATTTAAGAGCAAATGAAAAAGCGTTTTTTTAGCCGAACGGTCATCATGGTGGCCGCAGCTATGGGTGTAGGCCTTGTGTCTTGCCACAAAGACAACAATGTCGTAATTCCAGTAACCCTGGATACGGAAGCCCCTCTTTCCGTGTCAGCGACATCTGTGTCCATGTTAAGTGCCAAAAACAGTACAGCGACGGTGACTGTCATCGCATCAGGTGGGTGGACGCTTACGGGATGCCCCGACTGGATAAATGCGTCAGCTTCTTCGGGGAATGGTACGACTCCCATTACACTTACGGCATTGAGCGAGAACTGGTCCGACGAGAACCGGTCTGCCAATCTCGTTTTTAATGGAAGCACATCGTCTGCCACTGTAACAGTCAGCCAATTGCCCTCGCTTCCACCAGGCTTGCGGGTTGAAACATTAAACATGACCCTCATGAGTGATGGCTTTGCGTGTGATTTGCAGTTCGGCCCGGAAACAAAAGGCTACCGCGAGGCATTCTTTACGGAAAGCAGCGTGCAAACCATGACCGACAGGGACATTTATAACAAATTGATGGAGCAGACCGAGTACAGCGGCAGACTGGACTACACATTTCTGGATGGATGGGCAGATCCAGGCACACGTCTCGTCTATTGTGTTGCGGCATACGGCAACGAAAGCAATGAGGACGGCTCACATAAGTACGGGCCAATAACAATTGAGCGCATAACCACCAGAGCCAGGACAATATATGATGATATGTACCTGACAGCATCGTACAACAGCTCACGATGGACTGTTATCGCATCCAGACAAGGAAGCTACGGACAGAGGTGCGACGAATACTATTATGTTGCGGCAGAGGATGATTTGGCAGAAGAGTTTAACATGTACAGCATGCGTTATACTTATGCGCTTATGGCTCATCTTGTGTTCAAGCCGGAAATAACGGCAGACCGGAACTGGAACTATTGCAATGGCCCGCAGACCATGAACTGGACGCGTGGTGGGAACAAGTTCTTCTGTACGACATGGGGAATAGACCGTGACACAAGGCAATTCTCTGCCGAATTGAGCACTCCCGTGTACTTGGACTTGTCTTCGCCTTCTGCACCCGAAACTAAACGCGTAAAGTCGAACCCCGCCGACTGGAACAAGCCACACCAGCGTCCTACTCCTGCCGAAATAATGAAGATGCGAAATTCCCTGAAGGTGTTCAGGGTTAGCAAGTAGGCTGTGTTAGAAGTGCAGTAATGAAAAACAAAAGCTTAAGCTCATTGGTCAGGCAAACCGCATTGCCGTTGCTTTGCGGTTTGCTCCCTTGTCTGGGCATGGCACAACAGCGTAGCGCCGGCGACGCAGAAAAGATAGCCATGGACTTTTTGTCTGGGAATCCTTTCATGCGGAAAGGTACAGGCTTAAAACTGAATCAGCCTTCTTCGTCTGTTTCTTCAAGCAATGCCCTTGCAATAGGCAAGGAGGCGTATTATGTGTTCTCCGCCACATCTCCAGGGGGAGGGTTCGTAATAGTGTCTGGCGATGAAAGGATGCCTGCGATTTTGGCATATTCGGAAGAAAACGATTTCGACACAGACAGTGTCCCACCCAATGTGCGTTTCTGGCTTGACTGCTATGAAGAAGCTTTTTGGGCACTGAATGATAAAAAAGAACCTTCGCCCCTCTCTCTTAAATCTGTTCGGGCAGAAGGCGTGGCACCTTTGCTTGGAAGGAACGCATGGGGGCAGGACAATCCGTATAACCGGCTTTGCCCGTCGGTAAGGGGCGAAAGGTGTGTGACCGGGTGCGTGGCAACCGCAATGGCACAAGTTATGAGTTATCACAAATATCCAGACAGGGGCAAAGGTGTTGTCAGCTATCGGACAGAGACAAACAACATCCAGATATATAATAATCTTGATGCCGGACAACTGAGATGGAATGATATGTTGGATGACTATAGCGGAGAATACACCTCAGATCAGGCAAATGCCGTAGCAGAATTGATGTACGCATGCGGCTCTTCTGTGAAGATGGACTATTGCACGGGCAGTCAAGGAGGAAGCGGTGCCTATCAAAAAGACCTTGTGACTGCCTTTGTCGATAATTTCGGTTATGATTCTGCTGCTGCGTTTATGGCTCGCAGCTATTGTTCAATAGAAGATTGGCACCAGTTCCTTGTAAACGAGCTGAATGAGGGACGTCCTGTAAACTATGGAGGGCATAGTGCAAGGGACGGTGGTCATTCGTTTGTCTGTGACGGGTATAGGACGGGCAGCGGCGACCGTTATCCTGATTATCATATGAATTGGGGATGGAACGGGCGTTGTGATGGCTATTATCAGGTGGCAGACCTTCATCCGTCAGAGGATGGACAGCACGCCACCTATGGAGGCTTTAACAGCAGCCAGCAAATTACAATAGGAATAAAACCAGAGGATGGGACTGATGAGTGCACTGTTTATCTTTGTACTCCCAATTTGCATGTGTCTTCTTCGACGGTCAAAGCCGGCGATAAAATCCAAGTGTACACGGCTTCATGCTCAAACTTTTCCTATAGGACGTTCAATGGGACTGTCCATGCCGCTTTGGTTTCTATGGAGGATGGTTCTGAAACTATACTTGGAGATTATAGGATGATGCCACTTGCCTATTTGCAGGAGCAGAATAATTTAAGTCTTGATATAACCTTGCCTTCTGATTTGGCGGAAGGGCAATATAAAATACAGCTTCGCTCGAAACAGTATGGAAAGCACGAATACCAACAGGTAATCTCCAGGCAATATCCATTTTTGGAGATTTCAATGACGGGTGACACCGGGTCTGTGGTGACAGATGAACCCATGTTAGGTTGCTCTGAATTAGAGGCAGTGAGCGGTGCCGATTCCTTATTGATAGCTGTTAATATCTATGAACTGCAGAATTTGCGTAATTCACCTTTTATCGGTGACCTTAAAATGATATTGGCCGACAAGACGGGTAAGCAATTGTGTTCGTTTGGCGACTCAATACAGCCTGGCGAACTAAGCACCTTTGAGATACAAGCAGCCCCCCTTAAAATACAAGGACAGCTTTTCGGCGAATGGCCAGATGGAGATTACAGGCTTTACATCGGTGCAAGACTGATAAACACGTCAAAATTCGTATATGTCTCATTCTATGATATCGTTCAGCCAGACATAGCATTCCATGATATCTGTCTTAATGCTAAAATCGAAGATGGCAGGCTGTTCGTCGGCGGGAAAAGCTTCATCATATCATCTCCCACCTCGGTTATCCGGATTGAATCAGGACATGGCAGCGAAGGAGAGGACACGATGGCTTCCTATGATAACAATCCTGGAGAGATTTATCATATGAATGGAATGCTGATTGGTCCGGCAAATGAAGCCAAGCTTAATTTGCGAGGTGGAATATATTTTATCAGACGAGGAGATACTGTGAAAAAGTTGTATGTCGGCAAAAGGCTGTAGGCTCGTGCCCGCAGGGCTATAGGTTGTTGAAATCATCCCTTTTCCCGTGCTTCCGCCCTGATTGCAAAATAAATGTTGCAATTTGTTTTGTTTATCGTTCACTTATTCGTAAATTTGCACCGTAAAGGATGTTCAACCCTTAATTCTTACCAATAGTATGTCTTTCTTTGTTATCTTTAAGCTGCTTGGCTCTTTGGCATTGCTCATGTTCGGTATGAAATCCATGAGCGAGGCTCTGCAGAAAATGGCTGGTCCGCAGCTGCGCCATGTGCTTGGTGCTATGACCACCAACCGTTTTACCGGAGCTTTGACGGGCATGTTCGTTACAGCTGCCGTGCAAAGCTCTACGGCCACAACCTTGATGACCGTCTCGTTCGTCAATGCTGGCTTGCTCACCCTCGTACAAGCCATCAGCGTCATCATGGGCGCTAACATAGGAACAACGCTGACGGCTTGGATCATGTCGCTCACCGATGCCTTCAACGTATCGAACCTCATCTATCCCGCCTTCTTCATCGGCATCATACTTATCTACATGAAGAAGCGCCGCATCGTGGGCGACTTCCTCTTCGGCGTGGCCTTCCTCTTCCTCGGACTCACCACGCTGAAGGACACGGGGTTCTCGTTGGCCAAAGACCCCGAGACAAGCGTCATCATCAGCAACTTCTTCCAGAACTTCAACGAGCCTACCTTTGCCAACTCGCTGCTCTTCCTCTTCATGGGCACCGTGCTGACGCTTTGCGTGCAGTCGTCGGCTGCCATCATGGCCATCACCATGATGCTCTGCTCTACTGGCGTGCTGGGCATCGACCAAGGCGTCATGCTCGTCTTGGGCGAGAACGTCGGCACTACCATCACCTCGAACATCGTGGCAATGGGAGCCAACACACAAGCCCGCCGAGCCGCTTTCGCACACCTCAGCTTCAATGCTGTGGGTGTCTTTTGGGTGCTGCTCCTGATGAAACCCTTCTTTGCCATGGTCTGCGAAGTCTCAGGCTTCGACCCTTCCATGACGCCCGACTCACCCGACTTCGCCATCAAGTCGAGCATGACACTCGCCACCTTCCACTCCGCCTTCAACATCAGCAACGCCCTGCTACTCATCTGGTTCATACC
>JAFXZK010000105.1 GCA_017541265.1 Bacteroidaceae bacterium
CATCATCGTCGTCATCATCGTCGTCATCAGCCGAGCCTCCGAAACGATTTGCTATTTTGTCCCTCATGCCCAATAGCTTTTTCAGTGTCTGGTTGTTGAAGGTGTATGAGAAGTTCTGGTTCATGCCCTGGAAGCGTCCGAAGCGTCCCTGTGAATACTCTGTGTGGTCGCCGACATAGACGTTGCCGTTCTTGTCGAACTCGTATGCGTATGTGGCAAATACAGCCGACATCGAGAAGGTGTAGCTCTTCGTGAGTTTGAGACGGACATGCATGTTAAGGTCGCTCCAAGGCTTCTTCTTTGCCGCCAGGTTATAGCTCATGGAGAAGCCAAGCTCGTCGATGAGACTGATTTTCTTCTCGCCCGTGGAGTCGCGGTCGGTGCGCCACTTCATCTCCACGTTGTTAGACAAATCGAACTGAACATTTCCAGTCATGCCGCTGGGGGCGGTGCCATATACGGTGCCGCTGAAAGGCGAATAGGTAACGGTTGAGACATTGCCCTTGGCGTCGGTGCGCACATATGAGTCGTAAAAGCCCCAGAACGGTTTGCTGAAGTCCGGCGCATAGCTGAAAGAAACGGAGGGCGTGACCATGTGTCGTATCGCCTTTATCTTCTTCCCGCCAAACCAAGGTTTAGGCGTATAGAAGCCATAAATCTTCGTGTTTGCGCCTATGCTCATGGAGAAGTTGTAGACATTGTAGAAGCCATAGAGGGTATCGCGCTTCACGGCACGCTTTTCCGTGTCCCACGACTGCATGACCTTGTGGGAATACATGCGATCGGTGAAGGTGAAGTTGGGCGTGATGTTGACGTATTTGAGCACAGGGAAGCTGGCGTTGATGGGTATCTGGTGGCGCATACCGTTGCGCCAGTCCTTGATTAGGCTGCTCTTGAAGAGCTTGTTCTCTTTGGTGTTGATGCTGTTGGTGAGCGAACCACTGTAGCTCATGCCAATCTTCTCGTACCACCGTTCCTTGCCTGCCATTTTCTTCCTTTTGAAGGGATAGAAGCGGTTGAGCTGGATGTTAAGGTTGGGCAAAGTGACGGAAATGCTGCTGTCGCGCATGTTCTGCGACAGGTTGAAGGTGCCGCTCAGCGTCAGGCCTATATCCGGAAACGACTTGCTGTAGGAGATACTGCTGGTTCGCGTGCTCTGCGTGTAGCTCTCGGGGTTATACATGCTCGACAGGTTGTTGCGCTCATAGCTGGTGGTGGCAAAGTTGACGCTTGCACTGAAAGTCTGTGTCGGATTGGACTTGGCATCCTGCCGGTGGCTCCATGTCAACTTAAAGCTCCTGGTGATGGAGTAGTCGGGCATGTTCTTTTCGCCCGTCTGGGTGTGCTGGTAGCTGATGTAAAAATTTCCCGCAAAGCGATACCGCTTCTTGTAGTTGGACAGCACAGAGAGTGCCCAAGAACCTTTCGTGTAGATATCTCCCAGCACCTTGGCATCGACATAGTCGTTGATGGCGAAATAGTAGCCGCCGTCGCGCAGATAGAAGCCGCGTGAAGTCTCATCGCCATATGACGGCATGATGAAGCCGCTGCTGTACTTGGTCTTGAAGGGAAAGAAGCCGTATGGGATGGCAAGCGGCAACGGCACATCTTCGACAACAAGGTAGGTGGGACCGAAGACTATATCCGTGCCCGGGCGCATCTTGGCGCGCGTCATGTTGAGGTAGAAGTGGGGGTGCTGGGCATCGCAGGTCGAATAGAACGCCTTCTTCACATACATGGTGCCGACGCTGTCACGCTTGCCGTCCAAGCCCTTCATGAAACCTTCGCCCTGCTGTGTGTAGACGTTCGAGATGAATGCCTTGTGCGACTTGAAGTTGTAGCTGATGCTGTCTGGCTCATACTCGTCCGTGCCCTGCTTGAACAGCGGCTTGCCGACGACATCGCCACTAGTAGTGTCCATGCGGCCTGTGGCATGCACCAAGCTGCTGTCGATGGAGATGCTGATAAGCTCCGCTTGAAGCTCCAAATCCTGGTAGTTGACCTTGCTGGAGCCATAAAGATGGGCACGGGAGCGGCCATAGTCAAAAGTAATGGAGTCGTTGGCGGTATAGAAGACAGGCATGTCCAGAGCGTTCTTGCTCCTGGGGGTTGTATCGACAGGAACCGTGTCCTGCTTTGCCGTATCAGGCATGATGGTATAGGCACGGATGGGCAATGCCTGCACCCGGACAGAATCAGGCAGGCTGTCTGTCATGAGCGAATCCGCCACCTCCCACCGGAAGGCAATCCTTCCCGCAGGACGGGCTGCCAGTGCCACAAGCACATAGCACGCCGCCAGTATCAATAATAACCTAGCCTTCAAACGCTACACATTTATCCAAGCTGCAAAGGTACGACAAATAGTTCATAGTTCAAAGTCCATAGTTCATAGTTTTTCTTTTCGTTACATTTTCTTAACTATTTAACCCATAACTATAGACTATGAACTATGAACTACTCGAACTGCTTCATCCAATCTTTGAAGACATCCAAACCTTCGCTGCCGAATTTCTCAAGGCTGCGGAGAGCCTGCTCCGGCGTCTTCTCAATGTCGGGGCGCGTCTTGGAATAGAACTTGTCAGCATAGCAGACGATTTGCTCCTCGATGCTTTCCGGCTTAAAATCCCGATGCGGCAGCGGCAGGTTCTGATGGATTATCTCTGACGCCGTTAGACCTGTCCCCGTGTGACGCTCTGCCACGCGGGCATGGCGAGGCAACCCCTCGCTGTGCAATATCTCGGCTCCCAAGATGCCGTGCCTGATGTAAGGCTCCGTCCCGTAGCAGAAGATGGCAGGCGCATCGGTGCGGACACAGCCGATGTCGTGCAGCATGGCAGCTTCCCAAAGGAATTTCTCGTCGGCCTTCAGTTCGGGATGCGCCTTGGCAATTTTCAACGCCCTTTGCGCCACATCCGTGCTGTGCTTTAGCAATAACCGCTCCAGTGCCTCGTTGCCCTCGCAATACTTATGAATCAGTTCATTTACCATTTAATCATTTATCATTTACCATTTGAATGCACAAAAGTACAAATAATTCTTCATTCTTCATTCCTCATTCTTCTTTTTTTTGTACCTTTGCACACGAAAACAAACGGTAAATGGAACTCCACGCTTAAAAGCGCGCCCTGTTTCTAAAGAATACAAGAAATGATTAAATAGAATATGAGGTTATGAAGTACGGTTTTGACAACGACAAATACATCTCCATTCAGTCTCAGCACATTCAGGAGCGCATTGCGCAGTTCTCGGGAAAGCTATACTTGGAACTGGGTGGCAAGCTCTTCGACGACTACCATGCCTGCCGTGTGCTGCCCGGGTTTCAGCCCGACAGCAAGCTGCGGATGTTCCAGCAATTGAGTTCCAGTGCAGAGATAGTCATCGTCATCAGTGCCCTTGACATCGAGAAGAACAAGGTGCGCCAGGACCTTGGCATCACCTACGACGAGGACGTGCTGCGCCTCCGCACAGAGTTCCAGAAGCGGGGCTTCATGGTGAACGGTGTCGTCATCACGCACTACAATGGTCAGAGCAGCGCCGCTATCTATCGCCGTCGCTTGGAGCACCTCGGCATTCGCGCCTATTACCATTATAATATAGAGGGTTATCCCAACAATGTGCAGCTGATTAACTCCGACGACGGTTTCGGCCGCAACGACTATGTCGAGACCTCTCGGCCGCTCGTCATCGTGACAGCCCCCGGCCCCGGCAGCGGCAAGATGGCCGTATGCCTCAGCCAGCTCTATGCGGAACGCAAGCGTGGCATCGAGGCGGGCTATGCCAAGTTCGAGACATTCCCCGTCTGGAACCTGCCACTGAAGCACCCTGTCAACATCGCCTACGAAGCTGCCACAGCCGACCTCGGCGACGTGAACATGATTGACCCCTTCCACATGGATGCCTACAACAAGGTGGCCATCAACTACAACCGCGATGTGGAAATCTTCCCGGTGCTCAACACACTCTTCGAAGGCATTTATGGCGAATGCCCCTACAAGTCGCCCACCGACATGGGCGTGAACATGGTGGGATTCTGCATCTGCGACGACGAGGTCTGCCAGCAGGCAGGCAAGGACGAAATCATACGCCGCTACTACACAGCCCTGAACCAAATGGCCGACGGCGCTTGCAACGATGCCGAGGTCAACAAGATAGACCTGCTGCTCAAGCAGGCGAAAATCAGTACCGACGACCGCCGCGTCACCGTCGAGGCACGCCTCCGCAAGGAAGAGTCGGGCGTACCGTCATCGGCTATGGAACTGGAGGACGGCACCATCATCACGGCAGCCTCCTCGCCGTTGCTCGGCACATCGGCATCGCTCCTGCTCAATGCCACCAAGCACCTGGCAGGCATCGACCACGGGCTGAAGCTCATCTCGCAGGACTTCATCGAACCCATCCAGCGCACAAAAATTGAATACTTGGGCGGACACAACCCGCGCCTGCACACCGACGAGGTGCTTGTAGCACTCTCCGTCCTGAGCCGTCAGGACGAGAACTGCCGCCGTGCCCTCGCTCAACTGCCTTCTTTGGCTGGCCTTCAGGCACATACCACCATCATGCTCGGCGAAGTGGACCGGAAAATCTTCAAGAAACTTGGCGTGGACCTGACCTGCGATCCCGTAAAGAAATTCTAAAGAAGCCTTTTAGTACCTGTATGCCACGCCAATGGTGGCATAGATGGGAAACATCTTGAAGGAGATGGCCTCGAAGTCCCGGCGCCAAATGTTTGTCATGCCCCAATCCAGTTTGCCGAAGACATTCAGGTGGCGCATGGCTTTCCAGTCGAAACAAAACTCCATGCCGGCACCCAGAGGAAGCATGTTGTCGGCAAAGTCGTCAGGATAAGGCGTAGGGTTCTCGCGTGTTATTTTTATCTTCGCACCTGTCGGCGTATCCTCGCGCAGATAACCCACGCCTGCATCGTTGTCAGAGACAACGCCCGTAAAGGTCTGCTTGAAATAGTAGCTCAGGTAGGGACCGAAGCTGAGGTTCCACCTGGGACTCATGCGCAATGTGGCAAGCAAGGGAAGCGTCACGCCCCACATCTCCGTGGAGGTGACGTTGTTGCCTGTGAAGTAGCCCTTCGTGATTTCCCCCTCCTGCTCCAGCCAGACGTAATAGTTCTTGACATCGGCACTGGTGTGGAAGCCTTCCCAGAAGAAATGCGCTCCGAGGCTGATACCCCATCTCTTGCTGAACATACGATAGCCGTCGATGCCGAGGCTGACACCTCCTCGGGGGCTGAAACTATTTATTTTCCTGACCTCGGCAGGCAGAGGCAAAGGTGTGGTGCCGCCAATGACGTAGCCCGCACGCACGATGAAGCCACCGCCACTGAGACCTGTCGTAGGTCCCCACTTCTGCCAAGCATAGTCCTTCTTCTCCTCGTTCCCCTTTTGGGGATATGCTTGTTGGGTATAAGCCAACAATACAATTAGAATTAGTAAATAAGATGTGATGTGATTTTTCATTATTCCTTGGTTTGTTACTCACAGAAGAGCCGCATGTTGTCCATATAGAGTTTGCTGCCGACGGCTCCGATGAAGAATGCTCCCTGCCAACTGCTGGCTGAACCGAAATTGATGCTGTAGCCTTTGTTCTCCAAGATGGTGGCATCCACCTCTTCCGTATACACGATAGGAATAGTGAATTCCTGCCACTGGTCCGTCACACCATGAATAGGATTGTTGGAGAGTTGGTCGCTGCCATCGGGATTGTAATGATGAGGCAAGCGCCCTAATCCCACGATGTTGGGATTGGTCAGGACATCATTGCCGTCGAGCACTATCTTATTGCCTAAGGCATCCTCGTTACGATAGAACACAACATATACGTCCGGCTCATCGAGTACGTCATTCACTACTGCGCCATTCCTGTCCTGGAAGACGCTTCCACGCTCATAGCGGAGCCACACGCGCAATTGCATGGGCTTGTGTGTGAAGGGAGAGCCAAGCAATGTGGCTTTGAGGGGATTGGTCAGGGCATTGCTGACGTCGAAGATGCCATTGAACATAGAGCCTGATGCGAGGCGCATGTTCACCATTCGGCCAAAGGGACCGGTGTCGCAGGTCTCGAGCTTGACGCAGTTCGAGCCGTCGGGGCCGGCACCAACCGCAGGCGTTGTGGGATAATCCATAGGCAGAGCCGATGACTTACAAATTTTGAAGCCTGGATTGCCGTTCTTCCATGTCCCGTCGTTAAAGAAATCCGGTCCGTCCCATACATAGAACTTGCCAGAAGAGTCAAGATGATAGCTCTCGTAATCGAAGGACAAGTTTCCATCGCTGGGCTTGTCATGCACGATGGAAATCTTGTAGTCGCGACTGAATGCCCCGTCTTGTGAAACCACGTGGAAGAGACGCACAGCCTCGTCCGAGAAGTCAACAGGCGAACCGTTGAGGAAGGGAGTCTTTGTCCCGTCCTCTGCTACCAGATAGACAATTGCGCCCTTCGTTACACGAAGAGTGGTCGGAACAGTGTTTATGTCAACATAACTGCGGATGGTAAAGACGACGCTGGTCTCTGTAGAAATGACCGCTTGCATCGTGTCATACTCATGATAGAAAAAGTTGGTGGGGCTGTCGAGGTGAAGCGAAACAGATTCAATGTCGCATTCCGTGTTCTCTTTCTCTGCTGCAATACAAGCAGCTAAGAGAAGGGGGACAGCAAGAACAGCGATAGATGCTTTATTCATATTTTTATACTGGTTTGCTAAAAATCGGGTGCAAAGGTACAAAAAAAAGATTAAAGATTAAGGATTAAGGATTAGAAATGTTGGTTGTTTCGGTACAAAGTCAATGTTGTACCATAATTTTGGCTATTGCTCCACGACCATTCGCCGAATGACAATGTCCTTTAGAGGTCGGTTGTTCTCGTCTGTCTCAACTTGCTGTATGCTTTTAACCACCTCCATGCCCTCGATGACTTCGCCGAAGACAGTGTATTGACCGTCGAGGTGAGGCGTGCCGCCTCGCATATAGTAATCATCCACCATCTGTGGCGTAAGCTCGATGCCTTTCTCTTCGAGCATGGCTCGGACTTTGCGCATGTCTGCAGCTGCCTGCTTCTTGCCATAGACGATATAGAACTGGCAGCCGCTGCTTGCCTGTTCGGGATTGACATCGTCTGGCTCCCTGGCTGCCGCAAGTGCGCCACGCCAATGATACCAATAAGGCAGACAGAACTCTGCCGGGATGGTGTAGCCTGTTCCTCCTTCGCCAAGCAGCTTGCCGGGTTCTGCCCCTCGGCTGTCAGGGTCGCCGCCTTGTATCATGAAATCCTTGATGCAGCGATGGAAGAGCGTACTGTCGTAGAAGCCTTCTTTGGCGAGCTTCATGAAGTTCTTGCTATGCAGAGGCGTGTCGTCGGACAGAGCAACACGGATGTTGCCGACACTTGTCTCGATGCGGACAATATGGCGTTTCTCTTTCTTCTTGCCTTCGACGGAAAGCGTGCCGAAGCATAGGACTGCAATCAGAATGAATAGAATCTTAAGTTTCATAGCTTTATTTTTCACCTTTTCAACCTTTCACTTTTTTACCTTTTCACCTTTTCAATGATGTTTGCAACTTCTTTGCCGCATTGCTTTACATTATAATATCGTTCTGCAAGGGCACGCCCCCGTCTGCCCATCGCCTCAGCTTCTTCGGGATGGTCGGCAATGTAGCGCAGCTTCTCCTTCCACCCTTCGACATCACCCGCCTCAATCCAGAAGCCGCAGCCTTCCGCCTCGATGTCCATTGGCATCTGCGGGTTGCGGGTGCAGAGGATGGGAAGACCGAGGGCAAGAGCCTCGACGACGGTTGTCAGCCCGACCGTGTAGTTGCTCCGTTGGCAGCAGATGCAGACGCAGCGGCTCTGCGCGACCATCTGTGCGATTTCGTGCGGGATGGGACGGTCGCCGTAGTGTATCTCGATATTTTCCGAGGGATGCAGGCTCTCGATGTACGCCTGCCGTTTCTTCTCGACGAAGAGCGTCAGAGGCAGACCTGTCTCACGGAACGCCAGGAGCAATGTCTCATAGTCACGAAGTTCCTTGCCGGTAGAGATGAAGGAGGGTTGGGGAGAGGCTGGGAGGCTTGTATAGTACTCCAAATCTGCTCCCCAATGTACCACGCTCATGCGGCTTGCGTCGGCTTTCTCGGAGAGCAGGCTATCCTGCATGAGCTTGTCAGAGAAGAATATCATGTGGGACATGCCTCGGTAGAAGATGCGGGCCAACGCTTCGCGCAAAGGACTCTTCGCCTTGACAATAGGCTGGTGGTGCCACACGACGATGGGATGCCGGTAGAGCCTCAACGCCCGCAACAGGATGACAGGCTCGATACCATAGGTGTGCGTGGCGTAAAGCACATCATAATGCTTGCGGCAGGAGAGAACCTTCCAAGTGGCGACGAGCGTGTCTTTCCATCGCTTGTAGGTGTGCCTCTGGTGATGCCACACCACGTCGAAGCCGTAGTCGGGCAGCTGCAAGGCGCCATAAAGGAAGTGCGACGGGAACCGTCCCTGCTTCCATTCGCGCACGATGCGCTCCGTGTCCTGGGTATGATAAAAGTATATTGTCAATCTTCCTAACCTTTTAACATGTATTGTATCGCCTCCCTCATTATCTTCGCTCCGCTCACCCACATGATGCCAGCATAAAGCACTGCGGCGATGAGGATGCGGCTGATGAGCAGCAGCCACAGGTTCGCGATGCCGCAGGTGAGCCACCACGTCACGCCAAGCACGGCAAGCGTGAAGACGAGGAACGGCATGATGTCCTTCAAGGCATCCATGAAGCCGAATCCTGTCAGCCGCCAGGCGAACCATTGCCAGATGACGAGCCAGGCGACGTTGAGCACCACGAAGTAAATCACCATCGGAAGCATACCATACGGATAGAGCAGGATAAGACCCACCCACACGGCGAGGCACTGACCAATGGTGCATCCCATGTTGACACCACTTCGGCCTCGGCTTATTGTGAGATTGCTATAGAGCGTGGTGATAGGCACGAAGGCTCCGTGTATGCAAAGCAGGGAGAGTATCAAGCCGCTCTCGCGCCACTTCTCGCCTCCAGCAAGCAAGATGAACTCCTGTGCCACCAGTCCCAAGCCAAGCATTGCGGGGAAGCTGACAAAGCAAACGAAACGAAGCATCTTGCGAAAGACCTGCCGATAGCGTCCCAAGTCTTCCGTCACCTGTGCCAAAGTGGGCTGTGCCACACCTGTCACCATGCCGTTGATGGTGCCCGAAGCCATGTCGTCCCATTTGCGGGCGTTCGTATAGACACCTGCCGTATGGTCGCCGAAGAACTTGCCGAGCAGGACAGAGAAAGCATGAAGGTTGCAGATGTTGACGATGTTCGTGAGCATCAGCTTGCTGCTGAAGCCGAACATCTTCCAGGCGGGAGCCAAAGAAGACAGCCCCCTCCCCGCTCCTCCTTTGGGGGAGAGCTTTGGAAGCGAAGAGGTTTGCGGCTTGGACACTCCCCCAAAGGGGGAGCAGGAGGGGGCTGTTGGCCTCCACGGCGAGAAGAACCACGCCAAGATTTGCGTGATGAGCACGAATGTGACAGCCTGTGTCACGATAGCCCAAGAAGCAAAGCCTTTTATCGCCATTGCCACGCCGACAATGCCGGAGAGAAGCATTGCCGTCAGCGAACAGATGCTCGTCTGCTTGACCATCAGATGTCCGAAAAGGTAAGCCCTTTGTACTGTCCCGAGGCCAGAGAAGAGAAAACCGAGGAAGAGCACTCTGGCAAGTGGAATGAGGTCGGCATCTCCATAGAAGTCGGCAATGAGCGGAGCGCAGAACCATAATATAATATATAATGTGGCGCTGACAAGCAGGTTGAACCAGAAGACGGCATTGTACTCCTCGTGCGTCGGCTCACGCCTGTTGCAGAGAGCCGCAATGAAACCGCTTTCCTGAAGGGCACTGGCAATGGCGGCGAAGATGTTCAGCATAGCCACCTTCCCGTAGTCCTCCGGCGTGAGGTAGCGCAGCAGCACCAGCCCGAACACAGCCCCGATGAACTGCATCAATCCATTGGACAGTCCACCCCAAAGCATCCCGCCCGCAGTCTTCTGCTTCAATGTCTTCTCTTCCATTCGCTCCGCAAAGGTACGAAAAAGCAAGCAAAACGCAAAAGCTTTGAGACATTTTCTCTCTGTTTCGCTTGTCAGACTATATGATAATAAGAAACAGGGAACAGCATCTGTCTCTGATGCGGCTCCCTGCTTTGTTTGATAAAATCTCCTTTTATTAAGAGGAGAGGAGGACTTTTACTTAACTACGACCTTAATAGATTTCTCGCCAATCTTCACGATAGCTGCAGTGCCAGTTGATTGTCGGAAACTCTTTGATGAGATTGAATATTTTTCTGCTGACGCTCAGTGAGTTTCGTCTCCGACACGTCTCCGTCATGGTCTCCGACATTCTGTGTGTCGGCAGCTGCATAGATGATGGTCTGAAATTGAACCCGCAGGGTGAGTGCAGGTGCTTGGATAATGAGCAAGCCTATGGCAGGCTCGTGTCACTTAATCAAGACTTTTCTTGTCGTGCTGTCGCTCATGCGGATGATGTTGATGCCCTTTTGAAGGTGTGTCCGCGTTGTTCCGTTTACATCGTAAATCTTGAACATTTTTTCTCCATTCTGTTCAATAGATTCAATATCTGTTGCTGAAGTGACGGAAACAACACAAAC
>JAFXZK010000106.1 GCA_017541265.1 Bacteroidaceae bacterium
ACCATGGGCACTTTCTTCATAAGCCTACTTCCCTCGCAATGTATTCAACGTGTTCTCTACTCGTCCTAACAGCACTTCCCATACGTACTTACGATTCCAGATGATCTGCACATTGCAGGGCATGCCCGTGGAGACGGCCATCTCCTTGCTCTTCCGGCGGCTCCATACCAGTCCGTCGGCATCCTTGTCGAGCACGATGCGTACCTCATAGACTGGCTCTTCGGCGGGGATGACGGATGCCAGCTCGGCCAGCTTCAATCGTTGTGCCACCATCTTGCGGTTGGTGGGATACGACTCGATGCCCTTGACGGTGCCGACGGCATAGCCCCACTTCTCGCGCTCCAAGTCGGCGGGCGTCAGCTGCACCTTGGCACCCAGCTTCACCTTTCTCAGGTCTTTGAATGTCACGTAGGCAAGCACCTCGCGTTCGTGGAAACGAGCCTCCTGGGGCAGTATCCATGCCACCGGCTCGCGAGCCTCAAACTTGCTCTCTGCCGGCTTCGAGGTTAGTACCACTCCCGATTCGGGCGCCGTCAGGGTGGTGGTGGCCAACTGCGAACGGACACTGAGAAGGGGAGTGCCTGCCGCTACCTCCTGGCCGTTGGTGGCTACCACATGATGGACTGTCCCCCCGTATGGGACCGTAATCGCCTTGGCCTCTGCAAACGGGAATACAACGGCTTGGGCCCTGACGGTATAGTTGACCTTGCCAAACATACACCAGAAGATGGCCACGCCGCACAGCAACAGCAGCGTGGAGAGCACCAACCAGAGTGCGGGAGAAACCACCCGTGGAATCTCCTTGAGTTCGCTCCTGTCGTCAAGAGCCTCCAATGCTTCGTCGTTAAATATCTCTGACATATAGATTATTGTAAAACAGCCCGCAGTTGTCGTAAATTAGAATGTTTGTATTTGAAAATATAATGCAAAGGGAGTGTCGCATGTTGTCTGGTTACTGTGGAATTGTCCTTACTCCGTCCGGCTTGACGACACTGATGTTGTAGAAAAGACGGTAGTCCTTGTAGTTGTTCGTAACGATGATGCTGCATTTCTGCTTTTGCGCCAGCACGAACAGTACATTGTCCTCAATGTCGCCACCAGTCTCAACGAGGGCGGCGTCGATGTCGCGGTTGGTACGAAGATGTGGTTGGAATTATTTGCTTGTCTCTTTCGCTCATAATTGTATGTCGTTTGATGATTTATACCGCAAAGATACGAAACATTTAGCAATTTTTCGCCATTCCGTCCGAAAAATCTACAAAGTTTAACGCTCCGCCGCCACATTATTATATATTGTAGGCCGCCGCGAAGCCATAGCGTACAATGGATCAGGGGACTCTCTGACCCCATTTTTCTTTTATTACTGTCCGCTAAACACGAATCCCCATTCTGAACTTGCTTTATAGCCTGCAAATCCAGAAAATCAACCTCTTTCCAAGCCCCCTGTTACGCTATTCCGTGGCAGGGGGACTGCTTATAGCTTCCTCAATGGCCACCTCCCAGTCCTTTTCCGGGTGTTCAAGGAACCCCATGACATCGATGTAGTACATGAGCATGATCCTGACGATGGTCGCCAGGCCTGAAAAACTCCAGGCATGTGTCACTCCTCTCTGTAGCAGCGTGAGCAGCAGGTTGGCGATGAGCGTCACCCATATCTGTATCTTGATGGCGTTGGCACTCTCACCGTAGAAGTATCGCAGTGGGAAGTTCTGCTTGAGCTGTTTGAAGAGCGACTCTATGGCCCAGCGCTTTTTGTAGATGGCCACAATGTCCTCATAGGTCATCTCAAGGTCGTTGGTGAGCAGGCGGATGAGTCTGTGCTTCTTCTCGTCGACGTATGTCACGATGCGTGCCTTGTGCTCTATAACCCGTTTGACCTCTTTTTCCTCGCCGTTTTCGTCCTTTTCCTTCACTTTCACCTCCTTGCGGAACACCACATACTCCTCGCGCCACTGCATCAGCCCCTTCGCGTTCATGTAGTAGGTGCTGGATAGCGTCTCGTATGTCAGGTTCTGCTTCATCTTTGTCACGTAGATGACTCCCCTCTGGGTCATCTGCTCGAATTTCTCGTAATCGATGTAAGCCCTGTCCATGGCAAGGATGTCGCCTGCCGTCAGCTTGTCTGGGGAAAGCAGGAAGTGGTCGTGCTTGGCAGCGGATGTGAACTGGATGTCGCACGGTACGCCCTCGTTGGCGTGGATGACGGAGTGCACCTTGATGCCGCCTTTCTTCTTACCCGTCTTCGGATTGCGGCCCACGCCCTTGAAAATGAGGTTGGAGAACAGGCTGACGGTCGTGGAGTCGATGATTTGAAGCCGCTTCATCCACTTCGGCACCTTGTGGGAGGGGCTGTCCGACGAAAGTCTGTCCTTGTAGGTCTGGTACAAGTCCATGTAAATCCTCCCGAAGATTCCCTCATCCCTCCGTGAGTTCGCATCAGAGAGCGTGGAGCGTCGCGGCAGGTCCATAATGCCCAGGTGCTGAAGCTTGCGGCACTCCATCATTGTGGCAGAGGTGATTTCGCGCAGGGAGTCGAAGCGCGAGATGACTGCGTAGAGCATCACCGTCAGGTGACACCACGCATTGAACTTCTTCACGTACTTCTCACCGCCGCCATCGCGGCTGACCTGAAGAATTTTTGCCTTGTTCAGGTAATTTAACAGCTGACCCAGTATCGGCTGTCCGAGAAAATGTGTACTTTTGCCCATGATTTGGTTATCGATTTAGTTTGGAAGCTGCAAAGATAACCAAAAGGGCTGATTCTCGTGCGAGAGTCAGCCCAATTTTTCTTCATGCGCATACGTGCGCGAAGACGTCAAAGTTTAGCGGACAGTAATAATTCCAAATATATGACGCTGAAAGCGTCGCCCAGCATGATGTTGGGGCACTCTTTCGGTTCCCGCAACAACGTCACGACTCGGCATAATCCATGCAAGCATGGCTTCTGCTCTCGCTGCTCCGTTGTTTCAGAGTGCATTTATTTATGTATCACCGTATTCCGCAGGTTCTACGAACCCGCGGCTATTATGCGGTGACGCTTTCAGCGTCATCATAATCTTAGCCAATGGTAGTAGGAAGTTAGCTTTATTGTAAT
>JAFXZK010000107.1 GCA_017541265.1 Bacteroidaceae bacterium
AATTCATAATTCATAATTCATAATTATTTTGTGTTTCTTCCGTTATTTGCATTTTTAATCCATCAAATCTTTTCATTTTGAAGGCAAAAAGTGTAACTTTGCGCACATGAAAAGACTCTCCCCTATGAAGAAAACGATTCTAACCCTGGCCGTCGTGCTGATTGCTTTGACAGCATGGGCCGATGATGGCCGTACCGACGTGACGGCTCAGTTTCTCACCAACCCTTCGTTCGAAGCCGACAACATCTCAACCCTGTCGCCAGTCAACAACTCCGCCGACGGACTACGCGGATATAGCGTGGACGCGCCACAGGGCTGGACAGTTAATAAAGAGTCGAATGTGGTGAGCCTCATCGTCACGGCAAACTGCTTTACAGACAACAATTTCGGGAAGGTCACGACCCTTGCCGACGGCACTCAAGCCTACTATCTGCGCATGGGATGGAGCACAGGCGTGGCCACTATTCGCCAAACCATTGCTGCGCTGCCAAAAGGCAAGTACCAGCTGCAGGCCAGCATTCGCTCTGCATACGCCAACCAAGCCACCTCTTCCTACGGCTTGGTGGCTCCGGGCAGCAGCACCAGCACCACTTTCACACAAGGTTCGCAAGGCTGTATGACCAGCATGAAATGGGATGTCAAGACGGTCAACTTCGAGCAAACAGCCGACGGAACAGCGACCATAGGCTTCGACATAACTTGGCAGTCGGGCGGCTCGTGCATCCTCTTTGATGATGTGCGCCTCTATCAGCTTGGCGACGACTACATCGAACCCGACGACCCATCAGAAGCCAGTCCAACAGAAGGTCGTGTGCTCGCCGACTTCGTCGGTGAGACCGATATGAAGGCCGACTTGCTGCAAATGCTTGCCAACTTCGCCACCTACATGAAGAACGATTTCCAGGACTGCCAATGGCCCAACAGCATCGACGAGGTGTGCGGCTGCTTCCGAGGCGAGAACACAATGGCCAACGACGAACGCGGCGTACGCCCCAATGCCGACCTCTCGATGATATGCGCGTTCCTTGTCAAATATGGAAGGGGAAAGGTGGTGCTCCCGACGGGCGTAACGTGGGACGACCTGGAGCAGATGGCTATGAAGAGCCTCGTCTTCGCTTACTCCACCCACAAAGCCAACAAGCTGAAGGTGTGCTCTGGCGGCAACTACTGGGGTTCCGTCTCCAATGCCGACCACGTCTGGGAAAGTTCGCTGTGGGCAATGTCGGTGGCCTATAGCGCCTTCTTCCAATGGGATAAGCTCAGCGATGCTCAAAGGAACTACATCTACCAATTGCTGAAGGCCGAGTGCAACTACGAACTGGAGCGCAGCATCCCCACAGGCTATGCCGGTGACACGAAGGCCGAGGAGAACGGATGGGAGGCCGACATCTTGGCTGCCACGCTGGGCCTGTTCCCCGACGACCCGCTGGCTCCGCGCTGGTTCCAGCGCCTTCGCGAGTTCGCCATCAACAGCTATTCGCAGAAGGATGATGCTCAAGACAATACCGTCATAGACCCCGAATACGACCAGAAGACTGTCAGCGACCTCTACAAGGGCAAAAACCTCTATGACGACTTCACGCTCCAGAACCACAACTACTTCCACACCTCTTATCAGAATGTTGTCGTGCAGGAACTTGGCGAGGCAGCTCTGGCCTTGAAACTCTTCCAAAAGGGACTCTCGGGGACGGAGCAATGGCGAACCAACGCCTTGATGCACAACAACCAGAAGGTGATGGACGAGGTGCTCTACTGGCTGGCACTTGCCGATGGCGAACTGGCTATGCCTAACGGCAACGACTGGAGCCTGTTCCTCTACGACCAAATCACCTCCTACTCCACCAACGCCTGCTTCTTGCGCGACCCACATGCCTTGATGCTCGAGAACTTGGCTTACAAGATGATTAAGGCGAGACAGACCACAACCGCCGATGGCTCGTGGCTGCTGCGACCCGATGTAGGGGCACGCCGAATGGGTGTCGAGGCCCATCGCGTGATGATGACTTGGCTCATGCACGAGATGCTCCCGACTGACGAAATGACTGCCACCACTTGGGAAGACTTCAACCGCCAATACTCGCAAGCGAAGGTTTTCGCCTCGCAGAACATCGTCCGTGCCGCCACAGACAGCCGCTTCACCTGCTTCTCGTGGAGCACAGGTCTGAAGAGCTACACAGGCTATATCGCTTCCAACTCGGTGGACAAGAACAAGATTGTCGTTCCCTTCCGTGCCAACAACACGGGCAACTTCCTCGGCTGGTACGAAGTGCAAGGCAAAGCGACCAACGCCACACCTGTGGAGCAGCAGGATGAAAATGGACAACGGTCGTTGTTTAATGTTCAATGCATAGGCAACGGCTTCGTGATGAACGGAGAACTGCAAACCAACGACGCCGCGCTGAACAACCGCTTCGCCCTCTACTCCACCCCGAGCAATGTCGTCATCTATCTCGACTATATCCGCGCCAATCAGAATGCCACCATCACAGCCGAAAAGGGAGGGCTGATGGCCATCAGCGTAGATGAACTGACAAAGACAAGCCGTAAGCTCTATACCGAGGAATCCGATGGCGAAGGGGGGCGCATCACATCCAAACAGCTCGACGGCTCGGTCTTCACAAAGCTCCCCGCAAGCTGGGTGAATATCGACAACGAACTGGGCATCATCTCCTCCACACAGCAAATTGCATTCGGCGACAAGGCCAACAACAACTCCATCAACACGGCAAAGCTCTACACGCTTTATTCCGACCAAAGCCGGCAGGTGAAGAAGAGCGACATAGTGGGCAGTCGCTATGCTTTCTACTATAGTAAGGTAACGGCTCAGCAAACAATGGAACTGAATGAACAAGGGGGCGCACTTCAAGCCGAAGAAGGCTGGAACGCTGCCCTCGCCTTCGACCCCGACCAGACAGGCTATCTGCTACTCTCCAACTTCTGCGGCAATGAAGCGTGTACCCTGAACGACATTCTGACACATAAGGGCGCTCCTGTGTTTACGGCAAGAACAAGGATTGGCTCTGCTGGCTCGACAGCCACATTCGAGGCAGCCGTGAACCACTCCGTAGCGAACACATTAAAGTTCTTCATCGCGGGCACAGGCTTGGACGCCATACAGGAAAAGGGCGATTCGACTGCCATCTATCTGCTCAACAACGTGAAAGGCAAGAATGACATCACCATCAATGCCTCCGACCAAAGCCAAAGCATGAGCAAGGACGTAACATTATTCAACAAGGTGCTGAAGGCATATATCCAAGAAGGCGAACTGATAGTTGAAGAAGCCGACTACTTCCCCGGCAATGAACAGGAAGACGGCATCATGGCTATAAACGATGGACGATGGACGATGGAGGGGGCTGCAATCTACGACCTTACAGGCCGCCGCATCAGTCCCGAAGCTATTGGGCGGAAAGGAATATATATCGTTGGCGGAAAGAAGTATATGAGATAGCAAGATGTCGTAAAATGCAGTTTTTCCCCAACTAATCCCTTATCCTTAATTCCTAATCCAATTTTTTTATTTACCTTTGCGCACGAATACAAAGAAAACATTGGATAGAGACAAAAGCATATTGCCCGCAGAATGGCACAAACAGAGTGCAGTTCAGTTGACCTGGCCGCACGCTGGCACCGACTGGCGCTCCACTTTGAACGATGTCACTCGTTGCTATCTTGAAATGGCAAGAGCAATCGTCGAGTACGAACGGCTGATTGTCGTCACGCCAGAGCCTATACACGTCCGACAGTTATTAGGAGGTGTATTGCCTGCCAAAAACCTGCAGCATGTTTCATATTGCAAAGCCCCCACCAACGACACCTGGGCACGCGACCACGGCTTCATTACCTTACTCACTCCAGACGGTCCCCATTTGCTCGACTTCAAGTTCAATGGCTGGGGAGAAAAGTTCCCTTCCAAACTCGACAACTGCATCTGCCGCAGGATGGCAGAACAACACATTCTGAAGGGACACTACGAAAGGCACCTTGACTTTGTGCTCGAAGGCGGCAGCATCGAGAGCGACGGCAAAGGCACCATCCTCACTACCAGCCATTGCCTGCTTGCGCCACATCGGAACCAGCCGCTGACGCAGGCACAGATTGAGGCACGCTTGCTTGCCTCTCTCCATGCAGAGCGCATCCTTTGGCTCGACCACGGCTACCTTGCCGGAGACGACACCGACAGCCATATCGACACTTTGGCCCGCTTCTGCCCCGACGACACGATTGCATACGTGCAGAGCCTCGACCAAAGCGACGAGCATTATGATGAGCTGCACCGCATGGAGGCACAGCTGCAGACGTTCTGCACACTGGAAGGCAAGCCTTATCGCCTCATTCCGTTGCCTATGGCAAAAGCAATCTTTGACAAAGACGGCAGCCGCCTGCCTGCCACATACGCCAACTTCCTCATCATAAACGGAGCCGTGCTGATGCCCACTTACGGCGACCCTGCCACAGACGCAAAGGCCGAAGAGCAGCTTCGCAAGGCATTCCCTCATCGCGACATCATCGGCATCGACTGCCGCACACTCATCACCCAGCATGGCAGCCTGCATTGCTGCACGATGCAGTTCCCTAAAGAAAATGAAGAGTGAAGAATGAAGAGTGAAGAATTTGCTACCGCACTCATCTTTGTTCCCCAAACGACCAAACGACCAATCCCCAAAACGACCAATGAAAATAGGAATCATACAACAGAGCTGCACGGCAAGCGTCGCAGAGAATCGCAAGAAGCTTGCAGCAAGCGTCGCAGTGTTGGCCAAGCAAGGCGCACAGCTCGTCGTCCTCCAGGAGTTGCACGACAGCCCTTACTTCTGCCAGACAGAGAACACCGGCAACTTCCGCTACGCCCTTCCCATTCCTGGCGAAGCAACGGAGTTCTACTCTAAGGTGGCAAAGGAGAACCGCGTTGTGCTCGTCACCAGCCTCTTCGAGCGTCGTGCCGCAGGTCTTTATCACAACACAGCTGTCGTATTCGACACCGATGGCAGCATCGCAGGCATGCACCGCAAGATGCACATTCCCGACGACCCAGCCTACTACGAGAAGTTCTACTTCACGCCAGGCGACCTCGGCTTCCATCCTATCCAAACGAGCATAGGCAAGCTTGGCGTACAAGTCTGCTGGGATCAGTGGTACCCGGAAGGGGCACGCCTCATGGCGCTACAGGGAGCCGACCTGCTCATCTACCCTACCGCCATTGGCTACGAGAGCACAGACACGCAGGAGGAGCAGCAGCGGCAGCGCGAAGCCTGGACGACCATCCAGCGCAGCCACGCCATTGCCAACGGCATCCCTGTTGTCGCAGTGAACCGTGTCGGCTATGAGCCTGACCCAAGCGGAGCGACAGGCGGCATTCAGTTCTGGGGCAGCAGTTTTGTTGCCGGGCAACAAGGAGAACTGCTCTACCAGGCAAGCGAAACGAAGCAAGAGGCTGTCGTCGTCGATATTGACCTCGGGCGCACAGAAACCGTCCGCCAATGGTGGCCCTTCCTGCGCGACAGGAGAATAGATGAATATGGCGACCTTACCCGCCGCTTTGCAGATTAAAGCGTTTCGTTATAACGGAATAACGGAATAACGCCAAATCGTAAATTGTAAATCGTCAAATTGTAAATATAAAAGATGTCCAGTACACTCAGGTTTCAGATTGTAGGCGAAGCATTCACAAAGAAGCCCGTCGAAGTGCCGAACCGCAAGGAACGCCCCAGCGAGTTCTTTGCCAAATATGTGTTCACCCGGCAGAAGATGTCGAAGTACCTGCCCACTGAAGTTTATCGGAAGATGTGTGACGTCATCGATGGTGGTGCGCCGCTCGATATGGCAACCGCCGATGCAGTTGCCGCAGGCATGAAGAAATGGGCGATGGAGCTTGGCGCGACACATTGCACGCATTGGTTCCAGCCCCTGACGGAAGGCACAGCCGAGAAGCACGACGGCTTCGTGGAGCACGACGGCAAGGGCGGCATGATAGAAGAGTTCACGGGCAAGCAGCTCGTTCAGCAGGAGCCAGACGCCAGCTCGTTCCCAAGCGGCGGCATCCGCAGCACCTTTGAGGCACGCGGTTACTCGGCCTGGGACCCTGCCAGCCCTGTCTTTGTCTTTGGCGACACCTTGATGATTCCCACCATCTTCATCTCCTACACAGGCGAGGCACTCGACTACAAGGCTCCGCTCAAGAAGTCGCTCAAGGCGGTCGATAAGGCTGCCACAGCTGTAGCACGCCTTTTCTATCCCGACGTGAAGCGCGTCGTCAGCAACCTCGGCTGGGAGCAGGAGTACTTCCTCGTCGATGAAGGACTCTATGCCGCACGACCCGACCTGTTGATGACCGGCCGCACCCTGCTCGGTCACGACAGCGCAAAGAACCAGCAGATGGACGACCACTACTTCGGTTCCATCCCCATGCGCGTCGCCGCCTTTATGAAAGACCTTGAGATAAAGGCATTGGAACTTGGCATCCCCTGCAAGACGCGCCACAATGAGGTGGCTCCGAACCAGTACGAACTTGCCCCTATCTTCGAGGAGACGAACCTCGCCGTTGACCACAACATGCTCATCATGAGCCTGATGAAGCGCACAGCCCGCAAGCACGGCTTCCGCTGCCTCTTGCACGAGAAGCCCTTTGCCGGCATCAACGGCAGCGGCAAGCACTGCAACTGGAGCCTCTCTACGGATACTGGCGTACTGCTGCACGGACCAGGCAAGACGCCGCTCGACAACCTGCGCTTCGTGACATTCATCGTCGAGTCCCTGATGGGCGTTTACAGGCACAACGGGCTTCTGAAAGCCTCCATCATTAGTGCCACCAACGTACACCGTTTGGGAGCTTCCGAAGCACCTCCCGCCATCGTGTCGAGCTTCCTCGGAAAGCAACTCAGCGACCTGCTCGAGCATCTTGAAACCAGTACCGACGACGAGCTTATCAGCCTCTCCGGCAAGCAAACGCTCAGCCTCGACATTCCGCAGATACCGGAGCTGACGCAGGACAACACCGACCGCAACCGCACCTCGCCCTTTGCCTTCACCGGCAACCGCTTCGAGTTCCGTGCCGTGGGCAGCCAGCAGAACTGTGCCGCAGCCATGATTGTCCTCAACACTGCCATTGCAGAGGCTCTGACAGACTTCAAGACGCGCGTTGATGCACTTATCGCAGAAGGACTGGAACCCATGAAAGCCATCCTTCGCATCGTCCGCGAAGACATCAAGGCCTGCAAGCCCATCCGCTTCGACGGCAACGGCTACAGCGAGGCGTGGAAGCTGGAGGCGGCCCGACGCGGCCTCGACACAGAAACCAGCGCACCCGTCATCCTCGACCAATACCTCAAGCCCGAGACCGTCGAGATGTTCTCGCGCATGAATGTCCTCACGAAAGCAGAATTAGAGGCAAGAAACGAGATAAAGCTCGACACCTACATCAAGAAGGTGCAGATTGAGGCCCGTATCTTCGGCGACATCTGCATGAACCACATCATCCCCGTCGCCACACGCTACCAGACGCAGCTCATCGACAACGTGAGCAAGATGAAGGCCGTTCTCCCTGCCGACATTGCCGACAACCTCAACCGCCCCAACCTGAGCCTCATCAAGCAGATAGGCGAGCACAACACCTTCATCATCGAGAACGTGGAACGCCTCATCGAGGCACGCCGCGTGGCGAACCGCATCAAGGACGGCAGAGAACGCGCCATTGCCTACCACGACACCGTGGCTCCCCTCATCGAGGAGATACGCTATCACGTTGACCACCTCGAACTCATCATTGACGACGAGCTTTGGCCCCTGCCAAAGTACCGCGAGATGCTCTTCATCCACTAATTGTCAAGATAATTCGCAACTGCGGCTCTTCTGACGGCAGTTTTTCTCCCGTGTGGCAGTTTCCTACCCATAACGCAAGAAATGGGCTTAAATCGAATTGGCGCTGGTTATCAGATAGTTGCAAGGCCGCGTTACGCAACTTTGTGACAAAAAAGTATTAGAGCAGGATGATATCTCATCAAACGGAACAAAGATTTGTATAAAAATTGCTATGGTTTTCCACCTGAAAGAACATGGGGTTAAACAAATAAGAGCGTGGACTTATGACCATAAGTCCACGCTCTTATGAGAGACGAGGCACGCTTTGTTCCCAAAGCAGCCGCTTTCCTCCCGATTATTCTGTAAAGATTTTTACGACCTTCTTCCCGCCGACGATGTAGATGCCGCCAGGCAGACCTTGCAAGGCTTCCCTTGCATTGACATTCCGGCGCAAGCAGATACCGCCTACAGAATAGACATCAACCATTTCCGGGGTTGCTCCGGCCATCTCGATGGCATCGGGATCTTCGCGCGTATAGTCGTCGTTGTTGGTCAGGAACATGTCGTTCACAGGGATTGACCCATTGCCATTGGCCCAGAAGGCGACAATGTGTATGTTCGTCAGGTCAAGCGGCTGTCCCGTCCTGTCGCCAGAGGTGTAAGTTGCTTCCTGCAGGTTGATTACAATCTGCTTCTTGCTGCCGAAGTCTGGCGAAGCACAACAATCGCCCCAGATGCTGTTTGCCGTGAAGATATTCAGATGGGGATTACAACGCTGAGCGGATCCTTTAAGATTGATGACCAAATACTTGTAGTCGCTCCAGTCCACGCCATCGGTGTACTGCCATCCCATCTGCCCGTACTGGCTGGGCTTGAAGGTATGCACTTTCTCATTGTAGGTGCCTTCTCCGAAGAAGTTGGTTGTGATGAATTCCGCACCAAAGGGGAAGAACGAGGAGCGCACAGTGAAGTTGGTCGTCAGCACATTGCCCATGGGGTCTTTGTAGGATGCCACGACATCTACGTCTCCCTCTTTCAGGCCACGCAGACGGCCACGCGCCGTAGCAATGATGCCATCAATGCTGGCGCTGTACTGTGCCTTTGCTGCAACGTCCTCGGTATGCCCGTCGCGGAAGGTGGCCTTCAGCTCAATCGGTGTGCTGTTGCCAGTCATAATCTCATAGCTCTCCTTCTCCAAGGCGAGGGACTCTGCCGTGAGCATATCCTGATTGTAGCCCTCGAAGGTATCGGGGAAGTAATAGGACTCGTCGTAATCGTTTTCGGTGGAGAACCAGTCGAAGTCGGCATAGCCCTCGCTGTCATTATTCGTAGCATAGCAGAAGAGGCCGAAACGCGCACCGACGAAGACCGTCAGGCTAAAGCCGAGGGATGTCTCACCGCCTATGGGGTGGTAGGTGACATTGTCGAGCGAATAGTAGAACTGCGTCTTGCTCGTAGAGTAGGAAACGGTGGCACGCAGATAGACAATGTCGTTGATTTCGACGGCTTCCACTTGTTCCGTAGGCGTGAAGCTGTCGTGGACGCGCAGGGTGTCCTGCCGCCATAGCAGTTGCTTCTGCCCGTCCTTGACTCTGACGGCAAGCATGGCGTAGGGGTCTTGGAAGATGCAGATGCCGGCGTGGTCGCCTTCCTGCAGGTTGCTGGCATCAAGACGAACGGTTCCCGTTGAAGCCTTGCTCTCGAAAGCGAAGATGCGCTGCGTCAGCATGTTGCGGGCTTGCGTCAGACGAGAGACTGTTTCCGATGTCCTCAGGCGCAGCCATCCGGGACGCTCGAAGAGTGTCCATGCCGCGTCGTCGGGATTGTGGTTCCACTGCCATTGCATACCCAATGGGTAGCTGCGGAAGTTGTCGTTGGTGGGCAGCGGCTCACGCTTCGTGGCAGCACCAGTCACAGGCTTTTTGGTCGTTTCGTAAGGTACGCCATTGTTGCCTACAATAGGCCAGTCGTTGGTCCACTTGACGGGCTGCAGGTTGGGGAAGCGTCCCAGACAGCCCACATCCTGCTGCATGATGGTCCACCATTCGCCTGTAGCGGTCTCTATGAGCGCACCCTGATGAATAGTGTTGGGCTTGTTGTTGATGGTCTTCTCCACGAGCATCTTCTCCTCGTAGGGGCCGAAGATGTTCTTGGAGCGGAAGGCCACCTGTCCGCTTGGCCAGCCGCCGTATGTGGCATATATATAATAGTATTCGCCAATCTTGTAGAGGTGACAGCCCTCCAGTCCGGTTCCTTCGCGTGTGACGACGCTCCGCTCCTGCTTGAAGTTGAAATTCTCATCCAACTCGCATATCTTGATGTCGTTGATGCCGCAAGCCACATAGACCTTGCCGTTGTCGAAGAGCATACCGGGGTCGTAGTAGATGCGCGAGAGCTTCTTCATGTCCCAGATACCTTCGGGGTCGGTGGTCGAAAGCACATAGCCGCCGGCATCGTTGCCGTTGATGAGGATGTAGAACTTGCCGTCGTGATAGGTCATGGAACATGCCCACATACCTGCGGCGTAAGCGTTCTGGTCGTTCAGCAGGTTGTAGCGGTCGGAAGTCGAAAGCTGTGCCAAAGGCTGGGCGCAGTATTGCCAGTTCACCAAATCCTTGGACTTGAGGATGGTGGCTCCAGGGAAGTGGTGCATCGTGGTGGACACCATATAGAAGGTATCGCCTGCGCGAACGACATCGGGGTCTGGGAAGTCGGCCCTGACGACAGGGTTCTTGTACTTGCCGTTGCCCAAATCGCCCAACGAAACATTCTTGTAGTCGGGATGTGCCCAGTCAACATTATAGTACTCGGCATACCAGTCGAAGCAAGCCTTGGCGCAAGCCTCCTCCAGGCCTCCAAAGGCAGGCGTCACCGTGCCGTCGGCAATGAGCTTGTCCACATCCAGTAGGCAATGTGTGCCGGAGAGCGTCATGGAGATGTTGCCGTAGTAGTCCAGGCAAGCTTTGTAAGCCTTGCCCCACTTGGAGGTGGAACCTGTGGACCATGTGCCGTAGTTAGGCTGTACCCAATCGCCGTGCTCGTTGTAGTGACCTTCTGCATCGGGATTCTCAGGACTCCAGTCCACCTCGGTGATAATCACAGGAGCAAAGTCCACAACAGGCACTTGCTTGCGGAACTGATTGATTTTGTCTTGAGGATTGCAATGGTTGTCACTGCTGCCGTACCAGCCCGTATAGTCATGTACGGCATAGCCGATGTCGGCACCCTCGATGGGGAACGAGGCATAGCTGGTGTAGTTGGACTGCCATCCCGTGCCGGGTGCCCAGATGATGCCGGTGAAGCCGTTCTCGCGAATCTTGTTGACGATGGGTTGGAAGAAGTCGTGCAGGGCGGCAGGGTCATCCTGTCCGTCGGCGTTCTTCAGGGAGACAGGCTCGTTGGCCAACTCAATGCTGATTTGTCCTGCATATTTCTTCACAGAGTCATTCTGCGAAACGATGTCCCACACCGTCATCAGGTAGTCATTGTAGTAGTCGCCTACCTTCAGGCTACCAGGGCATACTCCAGGCGGGCGCATCACCACATACATGCCGTGGTTGATGGCATCCTTGGCAAGCGGGAAGAAAAGATTCCTCATGAAAGTCTTCAAGCGAGTGGGATTGAACTTCTTGATGTTAGCCTCGCCACCTGTGTCCGCCGGCTGATCGGCGGCAGGAGCGTATGTGTAGGAACTCGAAGGGTCGTTGGTCCAGCAACAATCCAAGTGCAGACGGAACACATCGCACTTGGCTTGTTCCAGTCCCACAAAGAGTTTCTTGAAGTAGGCTTTGCACTTTGTGGCACCATTATTATCATAACTAACTGCATTTTCGCCCCAAGGCAAACCCCAACGGTAGTCGTTGAAGTACATGTTTGGCGTATCCATCACGCCATGCAACACCACATGATTGCCATGCGTATCCACTAACCAACGCCCTTCGACATGAAGACTGGGCAAGGGCTTCTGAACCTGAGCCTGGACAGTCATAACGATGGCCAGACAGCTAAATAATAAAGTCGCTATTTGTTTCATAATACAAGATTTTTGGTACAAAGATACGAATAAAAATGAGAAGTGTAAAGTGAAAGGACAATAAATATATTTTATTTGCTTAGCCCTTCCACTACACCGGCAAAAATGGCAATGAGGAACAATGTCAGCGCAAAGAAAAGTACAGTCAGTATCATTGCCACGGCGTTCAGGATGATGCTCTTCCACCACTTGATGCCCAAAAGCTGACAATAGAGGACAACAGTATAGACGGAGGCGGCGATATAATAGATGCTGGAAAGCACTGTGTCGGAGCCTGGTATGAGGCACAAGGGAAGCATCAGGGTGGAGAGTATCATGTTAGTGCATGAGTCAAACACCTGGGTGTAGAACTGCTCGGTGCAGTTGAGGGCAAGCTCCTGTCCATCGGGGCGCGCTATCCTGTACTTGCGGAAGAGCCATCGGTAGGGCAACACGGAAAAGAGCACTATGGAGAGGGTGCCGTAGAGCTTGTCGGATGTCAGCTCAGACAGCTTCTCAAGGATGAAATCTACGGAGGCGTATTTCGACGGTTCCACATCCTCGTTGAGGTTCAGCGTTCCCAATTCGTCAAAGATGGATGTGTTGATGCCCAGCAGGTAGGAGATGATGGCATAGATGGTCAGCATGAAGACAAACATCTGCAAGGGGTTGTAATATCTGGCACGCTTGCCGACAAGGAACTCGCGCACCAGGTGACCCGGACGACAGATGAGGCCGACGGAGGTATTGAGGAACTTGTTGTCGCCGCCCACAAACGAGCCGATGAAGTCGTTAATCATCTCAATCAGACGCAACCGTTTGGTCTTGGCACTCTGGCCACAATGCGGGCAATAGGCGCCTTCGTATGTGTTATTGCAGTTAAGACAAACCATCTCTATTTACAATTTGACTATTTACAATGTACAATATATATTATTAGCAGTTGCTATCCTTCATCTTTCCTCTTGTTATTCAGTCCAAGCTTCTATTTGGTCGGGCTTGACGCGGAACTTCACTTCCTTGCCTGCGAACTCAAAGGCATAGACACGGTCTGGGTCATCCTGATAATGCGGACGCGGGTCAGAAGCAAGAATCTCACGAAGAGCTTCGAGATGCTCGGCATCGAAAGCCGCAATAAGTGAAGGAGAAAGACTCACCAGACCCACCCCCAGCCCCTCTCTTGTAGGGAGGGGGGCAGATAGCTTTCCCGCCGAAAAGGAAACTACTCCCCTCCCTACAAGGGAGGGGCTGGGGGTGGGTCCGGTAAGGCTCCCTGTAGCATCGGGATGACTGTCGGTGAAGGCAAGGTAGGGCTTGATGTCAAAGATGGGCGTACCATCCATCATATCGATGCCCTCCACCTCTATCACAGGGCCGTCGGACGTGTGAAGGTCGATGCTCAAGACACGGACGGAAGAAAGCCCGATGTTGTTGGGACGGAAGGGGCTTCTCGTTGCAAAGACACCCACGCGCTTGTTGCCGCCCAAACGCGGCGGACGGACAGTTGGTCGCCACAACTTCTTTAAGTCCTTCCCTTCAGGGGAGGATTTAGGAGAGGCTTTCCTTGCTTCGCTAAAGTCCCACAGCAACCAAATGTGGCTGAAGCCTTCCAAACCTCGCAGAGCCTCCGGGTCGCGATACTCAGGCTCGAAGACAATCCTACCCCTCAGCCCCTTGATGAGTCCGCTCTGGCGAGGCACGCCGAACTTTGTAGGGAAGTCGGTCTTTATTGTCGCAATGGGCCTCAATTCATAATTCATAATTCACAATTCATAATTGAGGGCGGCTGCATTTCACCTTTTTACCCTTTCACCTTTTCACCTTTTAACGAACTCTCTATAGTACAGCATCCCTGCTGTGGTCAGCCCAAAGGGGAAGGCCATCCAAACGCCCATAAGCCCCCAGCCAAAGAGGAAGCCAAAGATGTAGCCAAGCGGCAGCGAGACAAGGATGTATGCCACAAAGGCTATCCACACCATCGCCTTCACGCGAGCCATACCGCGAAGGGCATTGGCGTAGGTACTCTGCAAGGCATCGCCAAACTGGAATATCAGGAACGGAATGATGATTACTGCCACAAGCGCTGCAACGTCGGCACTGGGCGTGAAAAGAAAGCCGACCCTGTCGCGCAGCAAGAAGAGCGGAATGCCCTGGCAAAGCGCGATGAACCAGCACAGATGGACACCCGAGGCTGCCACCTTGCGCGTCTGCTCCATCTCGCCCGCTCCTCTGTAGTAGCTCACGCGAACAGCCACCGCTGCCGACAGGCCATAATAGAGCATGAAGAAGAAGTGGCTGATGGTAATCACTACTTGATGTGCCGCCAATGCATTCGTGCCAAGCCATCCGGCGTATGTGGCACTGAGGCTGAACGAGGCTGCCTCCATACCCATTTGCAGAGCCACAGGCCAGCCGAGGCGATGCAGCTCACGTTGCTCTTCATTGAAAATTGAAAATTGAAAATTGAAGAAATTCAAGAAGGCTTTACTTCCCTTTTCAATCTTCAATTTTGAATTTTTAATTATATGGAAGTCCTTGCGATACAGCTCGTAATGCTTGGTGAAGCGGAACACAAAAACCATCAGTGCCAGCTGCAAGAGGCGGCTCAACAGCGTGGCAACGCCTGCGCCAAGCAGTCCCATCTCGGGAAAACCGCAATGCCCGAAGATGAGAACCCAGTTGCCAATGAAGTTGAACACATTGGCAACAACCATTATCCACATCGGCATTGCCGTGTCTTGCACGCCGTCGCTGAACTGCTTGTAGGCATTGAACGCCATCTGGGGCAGCAGGCTCAGCAGCAAGATAAACAGATAAGGTCGCATGAGGGGCAACAGCTCCTCTGGCTGTCCAAGCCAGGGAAGCGCAACCCAAATCATACCTGCAAGGAGCGTCAGCAGCAAACCGACCTCCGAGCAGGCAATAAGTCCGTTCTTGAGTTTGCCGGCAATATCATGTACCCTGCCCTCTCCGTACAAAGCTCCCACGACAGGCGTCAGTCCGTACGAGAAGCCCATGCCCGCAACAAGAAGCAGGGACAGCGTATTGTTCACGAAGCCGGCAGCCGCCAGCTCGTTCGTGCCGTAGCGTCCAACCATGAGCGTATCGGCAAGCCCCATCAGGATGGTGCTCAGTTGCCCCAACATGATTGGCACGCCGATACGCAGCAGGTCGGTATAGTGTGATGTCCTTACGCGAACCACTTCACATAACAGAAGTCTTGACGATGCGGCAGGTTCTCGTTCTTCGGGAACATGCGGCAGCATACCTTGAAGCTGCCGGCATTGTCCGAACTGGCTAAGGCAGAGAAGGTGTATTTGTTGCCTTCACGTCCTTGCAGGGTAAACGGAGTAACGTGGTAGATGTGGTCCTCGCCGTCCTTGTCGGTTACGAGTGTTACCAGTTCCAGTCCGATTGCATCGTCCAGTCCTGCTTCATCCACAACAACCTCGATGTTGTACTTCTTGCCAGCCTCGATGTTGCCGTTGATTACTTCGTCGCTTCTCCTGATTTCTACCACATTGATGGCATCCCAACGCTCTGCCACAGTTTCCTTCCAGAGGGCAATATCCTTGGCAAGCTGGCAGTTGTTGGCCTGCAGCTTCTGCGAACGGTCGCGGAGCTTGTTGTAGAACTTCTCGTAGTAGTCGTCGAGCTGACGCTTCATCGTGTAGTGGGGAGCAATCTGGGCGATAGAGTTCTTGATGACCTTAATCCAGCCCTTCGAGATGCCCTTCTTGTCCTGATTATAATATAAAGGAAGAATCTCGTTCTCCAAGAGGGAATAGATAGTTGCGGCATCGAGACGGTCCTGATACTCCTGGTTCTGATAGGTGCGCTGCTCTGTGAGTGCCCAGCCTGCGCCTTCGCGATAGCCTTCGAGCCACCAGCCGTCCTTCACGCTGAGGTTCACAACGCCGTTCATCTCGGCCTTCTCGCCGCTGGTGCCGCTGGCCTCGAGAGGACGTGTTGGGGTGTTCATCCAAATATCTACACCGCTGACGAGGCGGCGGGCCAGCAGGAAGTCGTAGTCCTCCACGAAGATAACCTTTCCCTGGAACTCCTGGCGCTGGCTTATCTCGTAAATCTTCTTGATGAGTCCCTGACCAGCTCCGTCGGCGGGGTGAGCCTTACCGGCGAAGAGGAAGATGACGGGACGCTCGGGGTTGTTCACAATCTTGGAGAGACGCTCCAAGTCGGTGAACAGGAGGTGCGCACGCTTGTAGGTGGCAAAGCGACGGCAGAAGCCGATGACCAGAGCATTGGGGTTGAAGCTCTCAACGAGCTTGACCACACGCTGCGGGTCGCCCTGATTCTTCAGCCAAGTCTCCTTGTACTGTTCACCAACATATCTGAAGAGCTTGTCCTTCAACACCTGACGAACCTTCCAGATTTCCTCATCGGGACAGTTGTAGATGCCGTGCCAAATCTCTTCGTTCGACTGGTCGCTGAGATGCTTTGCGTCGAAGTACTTGGCATAAATCTGACGCCACTCTGTAGCACACCACGTCGGGAAGTGTACGCCGTTGGTGACGTAGCCCACATGGCTCTCCTCGGGATAGTAGCCGCTCCAGATGCCGTTGAACATCTTCTTGCTGACCTCGCCGTGCAGCCAGCTCACGCCGTTGACCTCTTGACAGGTGTTGCAGGCAAAGGTGCTCATGCAGAAGCGTTCGCTGTGGTCGTCGGGGTTCGTGCGACCCATGCCGATGAACTCGTCCCAGCTGATGCCGAGCATCTGGGGATAGCCGCTCATGTACTTGCCGAAGAGCTGCTCGTCGAAGTAGTCGTGACCTGCAGGCACTGGCGTATGAACGGTATAAAGGCCGCTGGCGCGAACCAGTTCAAGTGCCTGGTTGAAGGTAAGACCCTCGTTGATGTAATCTATCAGGCGCTGCAGGTTGCAGAGTGCGGCGTGGCCTTCGTTGCAATGATAGACGTCCTTCTTGATGCCGAGCTTCTTGAGCAACAGCATACCGCCGATGCCAAGCAGTATCTCCTGCTTCAGACGGTTTTCCCAGTCGCCGCCATAGAGGGCGTGGGTGATGGGCTTGTCGAACTCGGAGTTCATCTCGTTGTCGGTGTCGAGCAGATAGAGCTTCACGCGACCGACGTTGACGCGCCAGACGTAGGCATGAACATGATAGTTCATATAAGGAACGTCGATGACCATCGGCGTGCCGTCCTCGTTCATCTGCTGTTCGATGGGCAGCGAACCGAAGTTCTGAGCCTCGTAGTTGGCAATCTGCTGGCCGTCCATTGCCAGGCTTTGTGTGAAGTAGCCATAGCGATAGAGGAAACCGACGGCACACATATCGACGTTGCTGTCACTGGCCTCCTTCACATAGTCGCCGGCCAGCATACCCAGACCGCCGCTGTATATCTTCAGGGCAGAGTGGATGCCGTACTCCATGCAGAAGTAGGCCACTGATGGACGGGTGTGGTCGGGTTCCACATCCATATACTTACGGAACTTTGCATAGACATCCTTGATACGCTTCATCAGAGCCTTGTCCTTCAGGATTTCTTCCTTGCGGGTAAAGCTCAGATGCTCCAGGAGCGCAACAGGATTGTGCTTCACGTCGTGATAAATCTCTGGGTCGATGTCGCGGAAGAGGTCGCGGGCTTCGTAGTTCCACACCCACCACATGTTGTGGGCAAGTTCTTCAAGTTTGCTAAGTTCGGCTGGAACACTGTTCTTTACAATGAGTTGCTTCCAGCTGGGCTGATTGGCATTGCTTGCTTTGATTTTCATACTTATGGGGTTAATGGGGTTAATAGGCTTAATGGGGTTAATAGGGTTGATGGGTTATTGGCGAGCCTTGGCTTTGCGCAGGGCGAAGTCGTAGGCTTCGTAGTAGTATGTGATGAAGTTCTTCCAGAGGGCCTTCTCTGCAAGCTTGGCTGCATTGCGACGAGCGGCATCTGTGGCTTTCTTGTTGAAGGCGGAATAGCGGGCGATGGTGGCAGAGAGCTTTTCCGCCACCTCTTGGGTGTTGTAGTCGTTGCGGGCGATAACTTCCACGCCGTCCTCAAGCTTGCTGTCGTGACCGACGCTTTTGCAAGCCCACACACCAAAGCCGCTGAGCGAGGTAGTGATGCAGGGCACATGGAAAGCGACTGCTTCGAGCGGCGTGTAGCCCCAAGGCTCATAGTAGGAAGGATAGGCTGCGAGGTCGTCGCCAATGAGGAGGTCGTAGTAGTGCAGCTGGAAGATACCGTCGTTACCATCAAGATAGCAGGGGACAAAGATGACCTTCACGCGGCTGTCCTTGTCGTTCTTCATACCGTGAGAGCGCAGGAAGCCCAGCACTGGGTCGTTCCAAGCCTCGTGCAGGTTATGGGTGATGAAGGGGTCTGGCAACGGTTCGGTGTATGTGCCGCCCAGGGTGAGACGTTCCTGCAGGTCGGTGCGGGGATTATCCATCCACGCCGGAACCTGTATGAGCATCAGCACCTGTCGCTGCAAGTTGCTGTCGTAGAGGCTGCGATAGGCTGCTTCGAGGAACACGTCGATGCCCTTGTTGCGATATTCATAGCGGCCACCTGTCGTCACGATGAGCGTGTCGTCGGAAAACTCGGCTCCCGTCAGGGCATTAGCGACCTGCAGAATCCTGGCGCGGGACTCGCGGCGACGCTTCGTGAAGGCTGCGCCTGTCGGCACGAAGTCTGCCTCGAAGCCGTTGGGAAGGATGACATCGGGTTGCTTGTCAAGCAGTTCGGCACACTCGCGCCCCGTCACGTCGCTCACCGTCGTGAAGCAATCCACGTTGTGCGCCGTCTGGCGTTCCACGCTGTGCTTGGCCTCCATATTGAGTTCGCCTGCCATCTGCGTGCCGTTGTACGCCCAAAGGTATTCGTAGAGGGGCTTGTTGTTGCCGGCTATGCTGCGCCCGATGCTCGTGGCATGGGTGGTGAAGATGGTGGCAATCTCCGGCACATACTTCCGGATGTAGAGCGCACCGAGGCCGGTCATCCACTCGTGAGCCTGATAGACGACTTTCTTCTTGCTGCTGAGCTTGTTGCGGTAGAAGCTCTCAACCACGAGTGCCGCTGCGTAGCTGAACATGCTGGCCTCGTCGTAGTCGCCGTATGCGTGCAGGCTATCCACCTGAAAGTCCTCCCAGGCCTTGCCGTAGAGCGCGTTCTTCTTCTCGAAGTAAGGCTGGAAGTCAACAAGTATGACGCAAGGCTGACCGGGAATGTTCCAGCGGCCCACACGGATGCGGAGGCCTTCTTCCGCTGCCTTCTTCACCCAAGGACGCCACAGCTTGCCGTCCTCCACGAAGAGAGGATTCTCCTTGCCCTGCCATACGTCGGGACCTATGAACACCAGTTTGTCGGGGAACTGCTCCTGAAGTGTCTTGGCACGAGTAGAGAGGACGGTATAGATGCCGCCCATCTTGTTGCAAACCTCCCAACTGCTCTCGAAAATAAAGTCGGGAACCAATCGTGTTTCTCTCATTAGCAACCCTTTCTTTCCTAAATTCGGGCGCAAAGATACAACAATTTATGTTAAAAAGAAAGCTTTTGTGCTTTTAATATATAAATGTATAGGGTTTGCGCTACAAGTTAATGGTTTTTTCATTATCTTTGTACGGTTTTTTAACCACACAGGCCTAATTGCAAAACTAAACACGGCTAAATGGCAAACTACACACGCCTAATTGGCAAACTAAACACGCCTAAATTGGCAACGATTGCTGTGACGCTGCTCATCGCCTCAGCAAGCCTCGCCCAAAAGCCCTGGAAGTTCAACCTGACTTCGCCAGAGGAGAAAATCGACCTCCGCATAGACCTTTATGAAGAAAGCATTGAGGTGCCGGGGCTGGAGGATTTCGGGCCGATGAACGGCTACCTCGGCGGCAACATCTTCGGCGTGTGGTATGTGGTGGGCTTCGACATCAAGGACGACAAGCACGCCACCCTGACCATCGCCAACGACTTGGGAAGCGAAGACCAAAAGCTCTCGCTGACACAGACCTCCGACAGCACCTACCAGGTGAAGTTCCTTGGCTACAACGCCGTGAAACGCGTCCAGGAAAAGAAGCTCGTGAAGATACCTTCCGAACTGAAAATGAAAGTGACTCCCCTCTAACTCTCCCGAGGGAGAGGAAAGCGGCACCTTCCGTTCGGTCGGATTTGCAATCCGACCGTAGAGAATATAGGGATTTGCAATCCCGCGACAATATGATAATCGCATTACAAATGCTTATATTCAGCACTGGCGGATTGCAAATCCGCCAGAACAAAAGGAACGAAGTGACAACAAAGGGCAAAAAGAACAACTAAATGAAGAAACAAAATAACCATTCCTCTTCGGGGGAAAAGAAGGGAGGCCGGTATCTCTTTGCCGCGCTGGTGGGCACCTGCTTTGGCATTATATTGGTGCTGGCAGCCTTCTACACCAGCCACGCCACCTCGACCAACGAGTCCTGTATGTCCTGCCACGTTCACCCCGAGGCAGAGACAAGCTGGAAGCAGAGCGTCCACTTCAACAACGAGAGCGGCGTGCAGACGGATTGCGCCGCCTGCCATCTGCCGCCCGAAGGCACGGTTTCCCATTATTGGGAAAAGGTGAAGTTCGGCGTTCACGACATCTGGATGTACTGGACACACGACAAGGAAGAACTCGACTTCGAGAGCAAGCGCACCGTGGAGTACGCCCCGAACATCGTCTTCAACAGCTCCTGCAAGAAATGCCACACGAACCTCTTCCCGAAGGAGGTCACGGATGATGCTGTAGCGGCGCACCTCTATTACGAGGAGAACGAGGAGAAGCTGGGCCTCCAGTGCGTGAGCTGCCACCTCGACGCGGGTCACTTCATCGCCGGCTACAAGCACGAGAAGATGACCTCCGCGCCTGTCGATACCACCGGTCCTGTCTTTACAAAGCCTGCTACGGTGACAAGCTTCTCGAGCTTCACCGAGACCATCCCGGGCACGCGCGCTTCCATCAACATGATTGCTGTGCCGGGCGGCACGTTCACGATGGGCAGTCAGAAGGGCGACAAGTTCAGCCGACCCGATGAATACCCTGCCCACGAGGTGACGGTCTCGCCGTTCTTTATGGCTGAGGTCGAAGTGACTTGGGACCAATATTGGGCGTTCTACGTCGAGACAATGTCCGAGGGACGCACGAAGCCCGAAGTCATCTATGCCAACAACAGCCGTCCCAACGTAGATGCCGTGTCAGGTCCTACCCCACCCTTCGGGATGCCCGACCAGGGCTGGGGCATGGGAAAGCGTCCGGCTATCACAATGACGCACTATGCCGCAGAGACGTTCTGCCAGTGGCTCAGCCTGAAAACCGGCCGCCATTACCGCTTGCCGACGGAGGCTGAATGGGAGTATGCGGCTCGCGGCGGCACGGACACACCCTACTTCTTCGAGGGCAAACCCTCCACTTATTCGAGCGAAGGACTGTGGAACAGCATCTTCGGCACCGACACGACAACCATCAACCGCTACGTCATATACGCCCTCAACAGCAAGAACCGCACGCAAGAGCCGTCGCGCGTGGCTGCCAACCCCTTCGGCCTGCGCAACATGTTGGGCAACGTGATGGAGTACTGTCAGGACTGGTACGCCGAGGATGCCTACGCACAAGCCGGCTCCAACGCTACCGACCCGAAAGGTCCTGCCACAGGCAAAGACTATGTGGTGCGCGGCGGCTGCTACAGCGACGATGCCAGCGAGCTGCGCTGTGCCGCTCGTCGCCACAGCGACTATGAAGCCTGGCTCAAGACCGACCCGCAGAACCCGAAGAGCATCTGGTGGCTCAGCGACATCAAAGGCATCGGCTTCCGCGTCGTCTGCGACAACTTCACGAAATGAGAAGAGACGTTATCCCGTTATAACGTCATAACGAGATAACGAAACATCGGAATAACGTCACAATGAAATCGGAATAACGTCATAACAAGATAACGTAATAACGAAAAAATTATGAAAGAAACAGGATTGAGCAGGCGCCGCTTCCTTACCGGCGCCGCAACCGTCGGAGCTGCCGCTGTGGCTGCTCCCGCACTCCTCGCCAGCTGCTCTGGCGGCAGCAAACTCACGCCCCTCAAGAAGGAGGGCGAATACTATGTACCCGAGCTTCCCGACAAGGCCATTGACGGCCCGGAACTGAAGGTGGGTCTCATCGGCTGCGGCGGACGCGGCAGCGGTGCCATCATCAACCTCCTCGATGCCGCTGACAACATCAAGGTCGTGGCTCTGGGCGATGTCTTCCGTGACAGGCTGGACGACGTGCGCAACCGTCTCATCAACGAGCGTGGACAGGAAGTGCCCGAGGACAAGTGCTTCGTCGGCTTCGATGCCTACAAGCAGGTCATCGACTCTGGTGTGGACATGGTCATACTCACCACACCGCCTGTGTTCCGTCCCGAAATGTTCAAGTACGCCACAGAGAAGGGTGTTCACTCCTTCCTCGAGAAACCCATCTGCATCGACCCCAAGGGCTATCGCTCCGTGATGGCTACCGCAAAGCAGGCGCAGGCAAAGGGCCTGAGCGTTGTGGTCGGCACACAGCGTCACCACGAGCGTCGCTACGTTGAAGCCAACAAGCAGATTCAGGCTGGACTCATCGGCGAGATTACCGGCGGCAATGTTTATTGGAACCAGGGTATGCTTTGGTACCGTCAGCGCGAAGAGGGCTGGACGGACATGGAATGGAACATCCGCGACTGGGTGAACTGGAAGTGGCTCTCCGGCGACCATATCATCGAGCAGCACGTCCACAACATCGACGTCTTCCTCTGGATGAGCGGCTTGAAGCCTGTATCAGCTACGGGATTCGGCTCTCGCCAGCGTCGCGTCACAGGCGATCAGTACGACTTCTTCAGCACGGACTTCACGATGGAGAACGGCATCCACATGCACTCGATGTGCCGCCAGATTGACGGCTGCAGCAGCCGCGTAAGCGAGTTCATCCAAGGCAGCAAGGGCAGCTGGGACAGCGAGACAAACGAGATAAAGGACCTCCAGGGCAACGTCATCTGGAAGTTCGACGAGGAAAAGGCAAAGCAGGAGTTCCAGCAGTTTGACCCCTACACATTGGAGCACGTCGATTGGGTGAACCACATCCGCAAGGGCACTGCCCACGAGGAGGCCACCGAATGTGCCATCTCCTGCATGGCAGGCGTGATGGGTCGCGAGGCAGCCTACACCGGCCAGACCGTCACATGGGACGAGATGACACAGTCGCCGCAGGACTTCTTGCCAGAGAAGCTCGAACTTGGTTCCCTCGACCTCGCCGCAATGACAGTCCCCGTGCCTGGGAAGTAAAAAACCTTGGAAGTTAAAGAAGTTAAAGAAGTTAAAGAAGTTAAAGGACAATACTTGGGAATGTAGTGTTTCAAGATGCAAAACCATCGTCCTTTAACTTCCCAGCGAGCGCAGCGAGCTAACTTCGCTCGTGGACGATAGTTTTATTCCCTCGTTCGGGCGGATTTGCAATCCGACCGTTAAGAATATAGGGATTTGCAATCTCGACATAAAGATTATCGCATTGCAAATGCTTATACTCAATACTGGCGGATTGCAAATCCGCCAGAACAAAAGGAACAAAAGGCAAATCCGCCAGAACAAAAGGAACAAAAGGCAAATCCGCCAGAACAAAAGGAACAAAAGGCAAATCCGCCAGAACAAAACCCATAAAGCCTATTAAGCCTAAAACCCCACAAGCCTATAAACCCAACCCATTAAACCCATAAAAGATGCAAAGACGTAATTTCCTATTAAGTTCTATGGCTGGTGCTGCGACGGCAGCGCTGGCTCCCACTACGTTGCTCGCTTCCTGCGCTCCCAAAGTTGAGGAGAAGAAGCCGACAACCCCGCTTAACCTCTGCTTTCAGGAAGGCATCGCCATCGGCGACACGCTTCAGGAGAAGCTCGACTACTGCGAGAGCCTCGGCGTAACTGGCTTCGAGGTAGGCGGACGCGGCCTGGCTGGTCGCGTGGACGAGTTAAACAATGCCCTCAAGGGACGTAATGTCCGCATGGCCGCCATCTGCGCAGGCTTCGACGGCTTCATCCTTGCCGAGGACGGACAGAAGGACGACTTCGACCGCACAATGCGCGAAATCGTGGAGGCTGCCGGCAAGATTGGCTCGTGCGGCGTCATCATGGTGCCTGCCTTCAACTGGCAATCGCCTTGCCGTCCGCATACAATGGACACACGCAACTACCTCTGCGAACAGCTCCACGAGCTGGGCGAGTTTGCCCTCCAGTGCGGCACGACCGTTATCCTTGAACCCTTGAACCGAGGCGAGTGCTTCTACATGCGCTTGGTTGCCGATGCCGCTGCCATTGCACGCGACGCAGACAGCAAGGGCGTGAAAGTCATGGGCGACTTCTGGCACATGCAGGAAGAGACATCCGACTATGCCGCCTTTATGGCTGCTGGCACGGAGTACCTGCAGCACGTCCATATTGCCAGCCGCGGTCGTCGCAAGACACCAGGCGAAGACGGCGAGAAGGACAACTACATCGACGGTTTCCGTGCCCTCAAGGAGCTTGGCTATCAAGGCTTTGTCAGCTTCGAGTGCGGCTGCGAAGGCGACCGCGCCGTAGTGCTGCCCGCCGCTGTTGAGCTGCTCCGCAAGCAGTGGGAGGAAGCATAAACTATTTGAAGTGGCATAAGTCACATTATCACAGACATGACCAAGCTCAACGACGACCTGCACAAGGCACAGATGGCCGACATGGCACGTTTCGACACGGACATGCCACAGATTGGCATTTTCTGGTACGACCCGGCGGACAATACCTTCTTCGGCGTATGCAAACAAGAGCTTACGCCGAAGATGGTTGAGGACGCTGCGGACAAAGGCATCCCTTTCATCAACTATCCTCACTTGCACCGACAGGTTTGGGCGAAAGAATACTTCCGTGCGCAGGCAAAGCACGAGGATACCAAGTTCAAGGGGGATTACACGCAGGTGCCGCGAGGCCGTGTGGCTTGGAGCATCGACAAGTTCATCGTCCTTGTTGGGCAATGGGCAGAACCCATCAAAGAACAGTTGACAGTGCTCATTGAAGAACACTTCCACCTGCCCTACTTCGAGTTCGTCTATGACGAGCACTGGGATTTAGGTCACGGCTGGAACGGCGACGAAATCCTGTCTGCTTGAAAAGTGAAACCAATACAGCAAGCCCCCGCACGGTCAGTCCGTCGGGGGCTTTTGGTTTTGAATTCATTGGTGTCCGCTAAAAACGGCCTGAAAGGCCAACGAGTTCTTAGCCCAGGGCATCGCCCTGGGTGTTGTGAGGCCGTTATGTTCGCCCTGAAAGGGCAAAAGAGCTGACATTCAATTCTTTTGCTCCTTCAGGGCGAGATTTGTCATACATCTGCCGACCCAGGGCGATGCCCTGGGCTAAGAACTCGTTGGCCTTTCAGGCCGTAAGTAAGCCTTCTATTAAAGATAAATCTCCAAACATTGATTAACAAAGACTTTTCTTGTCGGCTGCGAAAAATTTAGCGGACACCAATGGTTTGAATTATCTGTCCGTAACGTCTGCCTATAATTACTTTTATAACGATAGCACGAAAAAGCCCTCGACGGAAGTCGAGGGCTTTAAGTTATTACTTGTTAAGAAGCTTGATTACTTAACAGCAACCTTGGCTTGCGCCAAGCTTACTTAACAGCAACCTTGGCTTGCGCCGAGCTTACTTAACAGCAACCTTCTTGCCGTTCTGGATGTAAACGCCCTTCTGAGCCTTGCTTACGCGCTGGCCAGCGATGTTATAGATAGGAGCGTTAACGTCGTCAGCATTGATGCTGTTGATGCCAGTACCACCATCTACAGTCAACTGAACAGTGAAAGGTTCCTGAGGAAAAACACTTACACCACCGCTTGAATAGTCAGGAGTTACAGAAATCTCATAGTCACCTTTTGCGATTTCACCAACAACCTTGAGGCCAACCGTTGCAAAAACATCAGTAGTAGACTTGAGGGTAGCAGTACCCATAATAGCAAGTACATAGCTCTGAGGATTCTGCTCACCCTGAACAAACATCTTCTGATGGCTGTTCTTTGCCATATCATAAGTGACTTGATCAAGATAGTCATCTTCGTCTGGATCATACCATCTTGCAGCAACACCTTCGGGGAGAACGAACTTAACACTTGCAGTCTGAACAGGAGTCTTACCAGTCTTAGCCGCATCACTCAAAGCCAGCTTGAACACGAGAGTAGAAACTGTACCGTCTGTTTTCACATCAACAGGCTCTGCACTCATAACAGCATCCTGTGCCATTGCTGCAACACCGCACAGCATAGCAACCATTGTCATGTAAAACTTTTTCATTGTCTTTTAATTTATTAGGTTAATTATTAATAATTTCACTTACTTACGATTATTGGTCAGCCATCATAATGAGAACCATCTGAGCGTCAGCCACATTAACTACACCATCATGATTGAGGTCAGCAGCTTCACTATATTGACCATCAGCCATCATAATCAATGCCGTCTGAGCGTCAGCGACATTTAAACTACCATCACCATTGATGTCACCTGCAACGACGTCTTCACCCTTTTCGATAGTCCAAGTGTAAACTCTTTCTTTGGTGTCTGTGTATTCTTCTTCTGCGGGACCATAGAATTTAGAACCAGCTTCTACGACTACCAAAGCTTCACCAAGGGCAGCATCAGCAGCGATTTCCACAGTCACGGTAGCAACAGCACCGTCAGTACCTGTCAGAGCAACACCCTCAGCACCATTACATGCGATTAAGTACTTGCCGTCAATCGAGTTGTCCGGTGTTAAAGTAATGTTGGGGTTGTAGCCTTCGGGATAGCGGCCGTCAACAATAACTACGCTCTTAGCGGTAACGCCAGCAGGAAGTACGAGAGTACACTGCCATGTTGCAACGGCCAGTTTGTTCTTCAAGTTAAGAGTCAGCTCAGCGGTAGCGTTGGTCTTGCCGGGAGCAGCTGCAGTAACATAAATCTGGTAGGCATCAACGAGAGATGCCCACATGGCTGTCATCATAAAGAATGACACCAGGGAGAGTAAGATTCTCTTTTTCATAAAACTTAGATTTTTGTGTTTATAAATGTTGTTTTATAGTTTTTCTGCTGCAAATTTAGTGCTTTTTTCATAACTGCCAAAACTTTTTGGCTTTTTTTTTCATGTTTTCTCAAAAAAAGTTTGTTTCTGACAGGAAAAGCTGTCAGCACGGCGGCTTGCATATATATATTAACGGCGGCTTCCACATATATATAATAGGTATGGTCATAGGCCACGGGCACGGAAGATGATGTCGCGGGCTTCGGTTATCTCCCGGAACTTTTTTTCTGCCTCTTGGCGGGCGGCTTCGCCCTGTGCTGCGGCACGGTCCGGATGATAGCGAAGAGCCAGTTCGCGGTATGCCTGTCGCACCTCATCTTCGGTAGCTGTCTCTGGGATGCCGAGGGTGCGGTAGGCCTCTTGCAAGGTGACATCGACGTAAGGCTGCCAGTTGCGCTCGTCCTTCTGATAGCCGGAGAAGTCGTCTGCCGTGGCTCGACGGTAGGTGAAGTGGATGGTTGGGCGACGATACATGGAGTCGATGAAGGCACCAAGCATGAAGCCGAAGAAGAGTCCCCAGCCTCTGCCGATACGCCACCCAATGACGGCAAAGATGAACTTGAAGCTAAAAAGACAGGACATGACCCCTCTCCTAACCTCCCCCGAGGGGGAGGGACTTTTTTATATAGTTTACATTATTCATAGTTAAATGACTTGGCGGAGTTTGTCAGTGAGGTCGGAGACAGGGATGATTTCGTATTCGGCGTCCTTGAGCCAGACGATGCGGCGGGCGATGATGGGGATGCCGATGTCCTGGAGCATGAGGGCATAGAGGGAGAGCTGTATGGTGTAGATGGAGAGGTCTTCCTCCGTCATGTCGGCAAAGGGTTCGCGCAGCACCCGCCCGAAGCGGCGGTTGTAGTCGTTCTGTAGGCTGGAGTTGGTCTTGTAGTCGAGGATGATGAAGCCTTCAGGTTGTCCGTCTGTGCCGTCGTTGTAGTAGAGCATGTCGAAAGTGCCGGCAAGCTGTTCCTTGAGGTTCTGCTCCGGGCAAGGGTTCTTGCCGCTGTAGGCTCTTGCCTCGTTGAGGACAAGGTGCATGCTTTGCGGCATCTCGCCCATGAACTTGAGCACAGCCTCCTCCTTTGGATGAAGGGGTGCGAGGAAACGGTACTCGGGCATATACTGCGGCAGGATGGAGGGACAGATACGCTCTGGGAGTCCTGCACGGAGATAGCCGAGGCTCTCGCCGTAGGCGTGTGTCTTGGTGCCGAGCGTCTTAGCGCGGAAGGCGTTCTGCCGCCATTGCTGTATCCAGTGCTCCGGAGTCTCGCCATGGCGCTCTGCGTAGCGTGTGGCCTGCCGTTGCTCGTCGAACGGCACACGGATGAAGCGGTGCGCCACATTTGACACGGAAGGGAGCTGCCTGCCGTGGAGCAAATAGCGGTGCCCCTCGTCGTAAAACTCCAAATCCTGGAATTCATCGAGCACGCGCTGACGGGCTTCCGTCACTGCCGCTGGCTCGTTAGTTATCAGGAACTTAGGAAATGCTGTCATAAGTACACGTTCTTGTTGTGATAAGTACACGTACTTATGGCCATAAGTCCACGTTCTTATGACCATAAGTACGGGGACTTATTTCATTATCTTTGCGGTCTTCTTTCCTCCGATGACATAAATGCCCCGAGGCAATATGTGATTTGACCGTTTACCATTCACGATTTGCTGGCCTGCGAGGTTATAGACAGTCCCCTCTCCCACTCCCTCCGAAGAGGGAGCACCGTCAAAAGGGAGCCTGACAGCTGTGGAATTGTCGTAGAGGAGGCTGTTGGTGCTTTGTGCGAGGTTGTCGATGTCGCCTTCGCCGCCGAGTGGCGCATAGATTTCGAGACTTGACTTGAGCATCTTTCCGCCCGCGACGGCTGATATTTCCTCGGGAGTCATGCCGGAACGCCAGAAGAAGAGTTCGCTGACCTCGCGGCTTCTTTCCTCGTCGCCAATGCAGACATGCTCTATCTCGGCCAACCGTTCACCGACCTCGCCCGCCTTTGTCTTGTCGATATAGAGGATGGTGCGGCGCTGGGCATAATAGCTCGTCAGGGTGACGAAATGCCAGTTGCCGTCGTTGATGGCTTTGGTCGAGGTAATGGTCGAACCGGAAGGGGCGGTGTAGGTAACGGTGCCGTCGGCATTCACGCGAACGACAGCCTGCTGCGTGCCCTGTGCCTGTGAGAGAGAGACAATCTGACCTTCTGTGCCCTTGATGCGCACCGTTATGGTGAAGGGATGCACCGTCTCTTCCGGCTCGAAGGAGATTTTCTCTCCTGCCTCGAGGGTCCTCTGCTTTGTGCGGTCGCGTACGGGCTGTGGTTTGCCAGCCTTGATGGCGTCGAAGAGGGAGGGCACCATCGCATACATGAACTCCGCGTGTCCGGCAGTGTTCTGGTGGTAGGTGTCGTCCATATAGCCGTCCGCCCATTGGCCGTTGCCCTTGTCGATGGCACCGAGGACGTTGGTTGAAGGCACGTCCCACTGGTGAATGAGCAGGTTGAGCTGCTTGACGTAGTAGTAGTCGTTCTCGTTGTAGTCGCCGCGCGTATAGTTGTTCATCACCATCGGAATCTTGCCGTCGGCGCGAACCTTCCTTATCAGAGCCAGCATGTTGTCGCGCCACTGGTTGAAGACTGCCTGCTGGTCGCTGGCGCCGTGAATGCCCTCGTTGCCGAGCGAGAGGCCGAAGATGACGTAACGCCCGAAGTCGCGGATGAGGTCGTCGTAGCGGTTCAGGAGGGCTGTGGTTGTGTTGCCGCCGATGGAGACGTTGGTCGTGTAGAAAGGATTCTCGCTCCTGCCTTCCTGGTAACGCTTGATGAGCTGCTGCCCATAAAGGTAGCGGTAGCCCTTGTAGTCTGTCGCGCCCTGCCCGTTCGCCACGGATGAGCCAAAGACAGAGATGCGGTGCTCGTCGATGGGAGCAGAGATATTATACACCATCTGCTTCATATCGACGGTGATGGTGTAGGTGCCGGCGTTCTGATAGATGTTCTCCACGCTCTGCCCCTTCTCGGTTTCTCCGAGGACGTAGCGTGTTGCGCCGCCTTGCAGACGCTTGATGGCAAAGGCATCGTTGTTGTTCAGGGCGAAGTACATCGTCTTGTCCACCCATTGCTGGGAAGAGGTCTCGCGAAGCGTCACCTCTCCTTCGAAGACGCCATCGGCCTTATAGGGAATGGTGGGGCTGCCTGCGCCCATGTTGCCGCGAATGTTCATGGTGACGGGAAGGACGGTGACCGTCTTGTTGGGAGAATCGACGGTGATACGCGCCACGCAGTCCTGGGCAACGGTGAAAGGCGTGCTGCCCTCCGTAGAGAAGGTGCCGCTGCCGCCATCGGAGAGTGTGACGGTCTCGCCATCGGCAGTGCCTGTCAAAGAGAACGTGCCGGCGCTGAGGCGGGCGAAGGCTTCGTAGATGTTGCCGCCAAGGGGCTTGAAGGTGACGTCCTCGGTGTTGCCACGGAGTGTCAACAGACTGAACTCGAGGGGTTCTTCAGGGCGTGTGCCGCCTTCATACTCCTCTATCCTCATCGCGCTGATGTGCGCCATACCGAAGAGACGCTGGTAGGTGATAAGGATGTTGCCGCTCTTGTCGGGATAGAGGTAGTCGGTCTGGAGGATGTTGCGCAGATTGCCGTTATAGCCCTCGCTGCCTATGTCGGAGCCGGAGGTCGTCTGCCCGCCCTTCCATGTGCGCTGCCCCGTGATGGTGTAGAGCGTGCAACGGTTGTCCGTGTGGTTGCGCGTGCCATAGATGAAGAAGCGGTAGCAGTGGTCGGTGTTGAGCTTGGTGAGCTTGAAGGAACGTATGTCGCCGTTGTCGATGAAGACATAGTCCTCTGTGGCGGTCTTGATGGCGAGGTCGCCAAGGTCGTCCGCCGTCGGACTGTTATTGCCTCCAGCGTCGATGCCGTTGGTGTAGGTCTTCTCCACAACGGTGAACCTTGCACCGGTAGACGTGCCTTCGCTGTTCTTGATGCTGACCGTCTTGCCCGCAGCGATAGCGTTACTGCTGCTTGCCCCCGAGGTGATGTTGTTCCAGCGGTTGCCGTTGGCGTCTGTTCCTGTAGTGGTATGCCCGCGCGTATTGTTGCTTGTCTCGCCGAAGTCAAAGTACATCTTCTGCGTCAAGGTCAGCTCCTGGTTCGGACGCTCCACGCCCGAAACCTCCTCTATCTTCATGCAATTGAGATAGACCATGATGCCCGACGTCTTCTTGATGATGGTGAGGTCGATGCCTCCGCTGCGGTCGGGGAAGATGAGGTCGGAGGTGAGGATCTTGTTATTGTTGCCGTTGTAGCCGCCGTTGCCAATCGCGGAGCCGGACATCACCATTTCCTCCCGCCAACAGTTCTCGCCTGTCAGGTCGAAGTCGGCAGCGCGGATGTCCGTCGCCGTACGCGACCCGAAGAAATAGAAGCGGTAGGCCTTGCTGAGGTCGAGTCCCTTGAAGCGGATGACACCATAGTCCTGATTGCCCTCAAGGAAGATGTAGTCCTGCGTGGCAGTCTTGATGGCGAGGTCGCCGAGCAGGGCTTTCGATGGGTTCTGCAAGCCGCCGTTGGTGTAGCCGTTGGTCGAGAAGCGCGACGAGAGCTGCAGCTGACAGTCGGTAGCCGTGTTGTCGGAGGTCACGAGGCTGATGGTCTGGGGGTAAGCCTTGTCGGGTGCGCCCGTTCCTTTGCCGAAGATATTGTTCCAATAGTGTCCGTTGGTATCGGCCCCGGTGGTCTTGTAGCCCTGATTGGCCACATTGTTCTGGCCGTAGTCGATGTAGAAGGTGCGTTCCACAACCTGTGCTCCAGCGTTCAGCACGCTTGCAAGAACAGCTAATACCAGTAGAGTCTGTCTCGTTTTCATAAGTGTAACGTGTGTGTATCCTGTTGTTAAACGCTGCAAAGATAACACTTTTTTTGATAACCTGCAAGCAAACGATTAAAAACTACACAGGGGAAGTCAGCAAACCAGGCGTGCCTAGTTTGCAAATTAGGCACGCCTAGTTGGGCAATTAGGTTAACCTAGTTTGGCAATTAGGTTAGCCTAGTTTTCCGATTCACTTCACTTGGAACTTCTCTCCAGCAGTTTGAGACTGGTATTCCGGGGCATAAAGGCAAGTCAGACGAGCTGGAGGCAAGAGGAAGTTTCCGTCCCGACTCACAAGCCAATCCTCTTCGAAGACATAGGTTCCTCTAGGCATACGGTCCATGAAATACTCCGTACTTGCATCATGCATCGCCTGATAATAGCCAAGACCGGTTTGCCAACGATAGCCCGAAAGCTGTTGAACCGGTTCAGTCGCAGCAGGACGAGGTGCCCTCAAGCAAACATATTCATAATCCCTGTCTGCCGTAATCGTGTAACGGACATGAACTCGGTCACCAGTCTTCAACGTTTTGTTCTTGGTTTCAACATCTCTGCGAATGGTCATACCTTCGCGATTGCTCTCAACTTCAGTAGCCGGCAATTGGTACTGAGCATAGACTGCACCCCAAGAAAGACCAGCCCCTTCAGTCTTTTGAGCAATAGTAAGTCCCTTTGCTTTCGAGATTGGTTCAACCATTTCGCGCACATAACCTGAGAAAGGCTTTGGCGGTTCGAGGTTGCGAACCTGGTTGTCATAAGTGACTCGACCGCTGAAGTTGCCGCCTTTAGTGTGGAGCGGACTGGTTATCAAAGCATAGATAGCATCCGCAGACTGAATGGGCTGTTCCCACTCTTGCGTTCTCTTCTGCAAAATAAGCCACTCTGCCATCCCCGCAAGCAATTCCGTTTCGCTTGGTTCGACTGTGCTCACGGCTTCCATCAAGTTGGCATGAGTCTCGACTTTGCGGTCAATACTTGTGAAATTACCACCTGGATAAGCAAGATACATGCCGTCACTATGGCGGAGTAACTCATGAATGCGAGGCATCAAAGCCTGTGCTTTCTTCTCCTCTCCTGCCCTCTTCAATACAATTGCGGCAAGTGCTCGAGGTTCTCTATCGAGTTCTTCGGCCTGTTTCTTCAAGAGTGAAAGCAGATATTTGGCATCTTCGTTCGGTCTTTCCTTATACATTATATATATATATAAGTAGCGGAGTTCAGAGAATGAAATGGTCGGCTTCTTCTCTTTACGCAGTTCTTCCACCTCTTCATGCATTTTCTTGTCGAGATAAGACATAGCTTTGTCGAGCACTTGAGCCTCGGGTGTGGACCATCCACCCTGGATTGAACCAAGCCTTACCAACGTCATCATCACTTCCGTAGTCATCCAAGTGCTGCCACTCATGCCGGGGAACCAACCGAAAGAACCATCCGAGTTTTGTCTTGCAGAAAGGGTCGAGAGCATAGTCATTCTGCGTTGTTCCTGCTCCATCTCTGCGAAAAGCTTCGCTACACGCTTCCTGCTTGCCTTTTGTTGCTTGGCTTCAACCACCCAAGGCGTTTCGTTGAGCAAGATGTCAGCCAGTTGTTGGTTCTTCACAAGCGGGCTTTCCAGGGCTTGAGAGTTATCCTCGTCTGCCCAAGCCTCAACAGCTTCTCGAACTTCCGGGTACTCGTGGGCAATATGGTAGGCTATGCTGCCACCATAATAAGCAGAAGCTACAGAGAGGACATCACAATGAACAGGAGCCGTCAAGGAAGGCAAAGCCTGCAAAGCAAGGTAGATGGGATCGGCAACATGCTCAATCGTCAAGGTCTTGCCAACGGCCTTCGGATTGCCTTTGGCAAAGAGACCCTCGAGATTGAGCGTCATTGTGGTGTCGCCTCGGAGCTGGTAAGTCTTCGTCTCGGTCACATTCTGCATATCGGAGAGGACGGGCAGGTAGCGCACTTCGCCGTCGCTGCTGTCCTTCGCCTTTGCAATCCATCGGACAGCAAGGACAGGATGGTCGAGGCTTGCAGTTACGGGCAAATGATAGACAGCCTCTTTGCCTGGCTCGAGGTCGAACGTCACCTTCATCTTCTTGACGCTCTTGTTGCTCTCGGCATCATAGACTTCGAAGGTGGCTTCGCCCTTCTGTCGCTTCTCCGAGGCGTTTCGAATGCTGGCTGTCAGCGAAGCCTCATCACCATTACGCAAGAATCGGGGCAAGGTCAGCTCTGCCATCAGTTCCTTCTTCGCCACAACGGTTTCCTGCCAATGGGCAGTCATCATGTCCTTTGTATGCGCCAAACCATGAAGATGCCACGAGGTCAGACCTTCGGGCAGGGTGAAGTCGATGGACGTCTGGCCCTTGCTGTCAGTCCTTAATTGCGGATAGAAGAAGGCAAGTTCGGACAGGTTGGAGCGGACATAAGCACTCTCATCTGCCTCTACCTCCTCTGAAGAGCCAAGGCCACGCAGGCGCATCGACTTTTCATCGCCTAAAGCCGCAGAGTTCTTTACAATATCAAGCCCGGCAATCTGCCCTTGAAGAGCTTGGTCAGCAGACTCGAACCCGAGTTCCTCCAGCTCGTTCTTCATGAATTTCTGGACAGCACCGGCATACTCCCTCGCAGCCATTGGCGGTACTTCCACCATCTCATAGACTCTGTTTTCAACACCCACGCCCCTCAAACGCATGGACGTTCCTCGCGACCTCCGCAAGCCATAGAAGTACGCCTCATTCCACCTTGCAAAGTCATAACCATCGTAAGGTAAAAGGTGCACCGAGAGATTGAGGCCTGCATAACACCTGCCAAGCCATTCGTAAGCATTTACCCGAATGCCAACATTGTAAGAGCAAGAACGGTCGATACCCATATACATATGGTATGAAGTCAAGGCATCAAGCGAAGCATCATACATCCCGACCATCACATTTGCCGAGGCAGGCTTGCCGTTAGGCTCGGTCAAAGTGAGCCTCCAGCATTCCTTCTGGCCTGGCTGCAAGTGGTCGCGGAAGGTGTCCCAGCGCATCTTGAGCTGTGTCTCGGGCAGTTCCAACTTGAAGTCAATCGATTCATCCTCGCTCTGACCTTCGTGTATGAGCATCATCGTGACTGACAAATGATGGCGGAAGCGTTCTTCGTAAGGCACCTCCATCATCATTGCCTCGTCCGAGAGATGCAGTAAGGTGTCACGAACAACCCCGCACTCGCCAGTCATGATGCAATACACCCACGCTTCGGGCAAAGTCGTACCAAGCAGGAAACGGGCTGGCTCCTCGCTTGAGATGGCGTTGCAAGGTGTGTAGAGCCACAGGTTGTGCTTGCCAATTAGACGCTTGTCGGTGATGGAGAAGATGGTGAAGCTTGCCTTGAAGGAGGCGGTATCATTTATTGAGGATTGAGGATTAGGGATTGAGGCTTTTGCGTAAAGGTCGTAATTGCCTGAAGGCAGAGTGCGGAGCACCTCGGGAATGGTGTCGCGATTGGCTGGCAAGAAGAAGTTCTTGACTTCCTTACCGTCCTGTGTCAGCATACAGAGCACATCGCCCTCGACTGGCTTGTCGTTGCTTGAATAGAGGTCGAAGCGCCAAGGCTCGAGCGACTCGCGGTTCTCCTGTTCCGGCACATCGCCTCTCATTCTGAGCGGTGTGCTGCATAGCGGTACACGGATGCTGCCCTGCTGTGTCTCGCCTTCAGGACTGAGCACGTCAACGGAGAGCTGCAGGATACGCCCTTGCCGCAACTGGTCCTTCGTGAGTGATATGGGTACACGAATGCTGAACCGGCCTTCCTCGTCTGTATAGAGGGTGTCGATGTCGTGCGGCGCGCTTGGGCTGACACGCTTGTACCACCACCAACTCTGATGCCACTGGTAAGAGCCTGTGACACGGGCATTTGCGACAGGCCACTGGCTGTAAGTCAACGCTTTGCCTGTCAGGGTAATGCTGTCAGCAGGAAGCGTAATGGCAGGCGCTTCGTCCATCTCGACTTGGAAGGTTGGGCGACGATATTCCTCAACACGAATGCTGTGATAAGTATCGCCCACACGAATGCTGTAGTGTCCGGGCAATCCCGACTCAGGCAATTGCAGACTATCCTGCAAGGTGCCGAACTCGTCGGTCTTCAGTTTGTGCTCGACAATATCCTGCCCATTGGCATCGGTGAACATGAGGGTGAACTCCTCGCCAGCCTCGACTTGCGGTGCCTGGTCGTGGCTCTGCTTGTAGGCAATGCCGCCCACATATACCATCTGTCCCGGGCGATAGATGCTGCGGTCGGTATAGATATTGAGATGATGCGAGAGCTTGTCGTTGTTGTCGTAATAAGCACGCCAGCCCAGGCTTTCCTTGTCGAAGGCATTGTCCTCGCCTCGCGAAAGCTCTACATAAACGTAGTTCCGCTTTCCTTCATGAGTAATCTCGGCAATACCCCTTTCGTCGGTCGTCTTCTCCCCGAGCAAGACAAACTCCTGCCGCTCCTTCCTATAGAAGACGGCCTTGACACCTTGCTGCGGTTTGCCACTCATCGCATCCGTCACCATCACACGCTCCCTGCCATCTGGCAGGGCGACAGACATAAAGGTGAGTGCCGACACATCAAACAGGATAACCTGAGGCTCGTTCTTCTCCAGCTTCTCGTTCGTGATTCCTTCGAAGGCAAAGGCATAGTTTCCGAAACCGGGTGAGTGCCAATGGAGGGTATCGTGCTTCGTTTCGAGTGCCTCCACGCCTTCCATCGAGATGGGCAGCGTCTCGATGAGCGAACCGCTGCGCTTCACCTGCTCCAGCTTCGTGCCGTCCTTCTCCTCTTTGCTGAACTCAAAGCCCTTCGGCAAACGATAGACGGCAACGCTGCCCGACTGCATGTTCTTTATCTGCAGCGGGATGTCGTAGTCCTTGTCAGGATAGCACATCTCGGGGAACTTGCCCGAAAGCTTTGGCTGTCGAAGCTCGGCAATCTTGTTGCGGATTGCATTTGCCTCGCGACTCTTGGGATAGCGCTTCAAAGCTGCATTCAAGAGGTCTTGCCTTTCCTGGCTTGTCTTGCCAGACAGCTTAGCCAGTCGCAGATAGACTTCTGCACAAGCATTCAGGTCGGCATATTCATCACGGAGCCTCATCAAGACCTCTTCCGAATCGCCCTGTTCCGAAAGCGAGTCCAACCTGAGCATCAACGTCGCCTCTCTCAAGCCATGCCTGCGATAGACATTGATGATGTCCTCATAACGGGGCACACGTTGATTTCGCCTTTCATCTTTTGTGAGGTCACTCATGCAAGCCTGCCAAACAAGAGAGAGCACGTCGTTTCCAAAGATGCCGTCGTCCTTACCTTGCTCTGTCAAAGGCTTTGTGTCGGAAAGTTTGACTGCATGAAGCGCCTCTGCATCCTGCAAAGCCTGAGCATAGAGTTCGGCTGAATGACGACGGTATTCATTACGCGTCCACTCCTGTATACTGTCGGGATCGCTCTTCGTCTTACTATCATAACGCTGCGAACGCCAAGCATTGCCGATGAGCAAACGAGCCATTGCAGCACGATAAATAGCCTGAGCCGTCGGGTCTTTCTCTGCCAGCATCTCTGCCTTGAGCTGCCGCCAGTCATAGAAGAAACTGTCGGGGGTGATGTCTTCGCGCTTCTGATTCTCTTTCAGGACAATCGCCAGCCTTTGGGCTGCTCTCTGACAAGCCTTGCCCTTGTCCTTGTCGCTCTGCAGGATGCCTTGCCAAACAGCCCGCTGCAAGTCGCCCCGCTCATTGTCGTCGGCATATTCCCAGTACATCGCACCTCGCAAGCCCTGCTCCTTGATGTAGGCACACTTCATGGCAATGGAGCGCGGACTCTCAAAGCCAATCACCAACTCGCCTTTCTCGTCTGCCAAGAACGATATCTTCGAAGTGTTGCCCCAAACCTCCTTCAAGGTCTGCTTGTCGCGGTCGCTATACTTCATGTACTGCCCGTCCTTGCCCCTGCCATAGAAAGGCATACCCAAGACAATCTTGTTATCGGGCACACCTGCCTTGCGATGGGCTTCCACGGCTTCCGAGGCACAAAGCCAGCCCACATCCTTCGAGCGGAAGAGGGCGGCATGATGCTTGGGCGCGTTGGCCATGTCGTAGGCCATCACGTTGACCATATCAAGGTACTGGATACAGCTGCGGAAGTCGATGTACTGTGCACTTCCCACACTCGCCAAAGTGAGCCATAATTTCTTTCCCAAGGCTTGACGGAGGTCGCGCATCAGCAAAGTGAAGTTCTCCGTGTCCTGTGGAGACGAGCTGATGCCGGCGCTGTTTTGCGTAGGATACTCCCAGTCGATGTCGATGCCGTCCAGGCCATACTCTTTGCAGACACGGCGGCAGTCAGCAGCAAAGGCGAGGCGGTTCTCCTCGCTGGCTGCCATCTCGCTGAAACGTCCGCTGCCCCAGCCTCCGATGCTCAACATGACGAGCAACTTGGGCTGCTTCTGCTTGAGGCTGACAAGGTCGCGCAGCCGCTGTTCGTTGTCGATGCGAACCCCGTTGAACTGGTCATTCACATGCCCGAAGGCATAGTTGAGGTGCGTCATCACACTTGGATTAGGCACGACCTGCGTCCACGAAGTGACGTAAGCCACTACCACCGGCTCAGCCTTCTTGGCAGCAGAGACATTCAGCCAGCAGCAAAAAGCAAAGAGAAGGGCAAGAAGATGTTTCATATTAAAAACTTTTCGTTAGTTCGTTATTACGTTATAACGGCATTACGACATAATTCCCCCCCTTTAGGGGGGTAGGGGGCTTAAATCTCTTCCAGCAGCGCCTTGAGGAACGGCCAGAACTTTGCCACCGATGGGATATTGCACTTCTCATCTGGCGTGTGAGGGCTGCGCAAGGTAGGCCCGAAGCTCACGAGGTCCATCTTCGGATAGACACCGCCGATAATGCTGCACTCCAGTCCTGCGTGGCAGACTTCCACCTTGGCCTCTTCGTCAAAGAGCTTGCGATAGACTTCGACCATCTTTGCCACAATGGGGCTGTCGAAGTTGGGCTGCCAAGCACCATAGTTGCCACCGTACTCCACCTTCATGCCAGCCATCGCGAAGCAGCTCTCCTGCATCTCCTGGATGTACTCCATCATCGTCTCGTTGCTGGAGCGTGCCAGGATGAGGATGCTTGCTTCGCCTGCTCCGATGTTGATGATGCCGAGGTTTGAGCTGGTCTCGACAACGGATGGGATGCTGGGAATGTTGCGGAGCACGCCGTCGTGGCAAGCCATGATGGCATCGACGAGATTATCCTGAATCTCCTCCGGCACACGTCCGGCTGGCATTGCGGTGGTCTCGACTGTGAGGGTGATGCCTTCCTCCACGCCCCGGAACTCGCCAGCGAAGACATCCTGACAGTACCCGGCCAGCTCGCAGAAGTCATCGTAGTTCTCCAATGGCACGGTCATCACTACGGTTGCCGTGCGGGGAATGGCGTTGCGCATGTTGCCGCCCTGCCAGGAGCAGAGGCGCGCCTCGTCGTCCTTGATAGCTTGGCGCACGAAGCGGGCCATGAGCTTGTTGGCATTGGCGCGGCCTTCGTTGATTTCCAAGCCGCTGTGACCACCGCGAAGCCCCTTGAGCATCACCTTCACGGCAATGTCGCCCTCTTCGAGCGCAACCTCCTTGTACTGCATGGTAGCGCTGATGTTCACACCGCCTGCCGAGCCAATCACGAACTCGCCCATTGTCTCGTTGTCGATGTTCAAGAGGATGTCGCCCTTCAGCGTGTCGGCCGAAAGATGGTTCACACCGTACATGCAGGTCTCTTCGTCAGCCGTGATGAGGGCTTCCAGTGGGCCGTGCTTGATGTCCGTGCTCTCCATCACTGCCATGATGGCTGCCACGCCCATGCCGTCGTCGCTGCCCAACGTCGTGCCTTTTGCCTTCACCCAATCGCCGTCGATGTACGTCTCGATGGGGTCTGTCTCGAAGTTATGCGTGCTCTCGTCCACCTTCTGCGGCACCATGTCCATGTGGGCCTGCAGCACGGCTGTCTTTGCATTCTCGCGGCCCGGTGTGGCAGGTTTGCGCATCACGATGTTCTCGGCATTGTCCTTGAAGGCTTCGATGCCGTGTTCCTTTGCCCAGTCGAGCAGGAACTGCTGCACCTTCTGGAGATGTCCGCTGGGTCGCGGCACTTGTGTCAAGAGATAAAAGTTCTTCCAGATAATCTGCGGTTCGAGGTCTTTAATAAGCTTTTCCATAGTCTTTTTATTTTTATTGTTAATGATATTTTCAGCAAAGATACAACTTATATTTCAAATTTCAACTTTCAATTGTCAATTATTAAAGTTTTTTGTCTTATCTTTGCACATATTACAAATATATATGCGCACCATGAACCTGCTTGCTGACATAAGGGAGCTGCTGCTGCCGAGGGTGTGCCCGGTGTGCGGGAAGCTGCTGATGGCGGGCGAGGACGTGCTGTGCGCCTTCTGTGCCATCGGGCTGCCGCGCTGCCGAGTAGTGAGCATCGAGGACAACCAACTGCTGCGGATGATATGGGACAAGGCAGACGTGAGGAAGGGAACGACGTTCCTCTCCTATAATCATTACTCGCCATACCACAATCTTATCATCGACATCAAGTTCCACGGCAGGAGCGACCTGGCTGTCACATTGGGAAACTGGGCAGCAGCAGAGGCCGAGAAACAAGGATTCTGGAAAAGTGTCGACGCACTGGTGCCAGTGCCATTGACGCGATGGAGGCGTTGGAGGCGTGGCTACAATCAGGCGGAGATGCTGGCAAAGGGGATGTCGGAGGTGACGGGGCTGCCCGTGCTGAACCTCCTCAAGCGCACAAAGAACCGCACGCCGCAGTCTCGCCTCAAAGGCGAAGCACGCAAGAAGAACGCCGAAGGCATCTACAGCGCCTCTGTCCCCAACGAATGGTGTGGCAAGACATTCGTCCTCGTGGACGACGTGATGACCACAGGTGCCACACTCGCAGCCTGTGCCAATGCGTTGCAACGTGCCGACAAAGATGCAACAATATGCATCTTCCCTCTCGCTTATGCAGGATAATGTGGCAAAAAGAGACTCTTTCTTAACTTTTTCTGTCAAATAGTTGCAGGATTGCACTTTTTGATGTACTTTTGCACGCGGATAACGAAATCACTAACAAAACAAACAAAATTCTATGGACGCAAAGAAAGTCTTGGAAGATCTGAAAAGACGCTTCCCCAATGAACCAGAGTATCATCAGGCAGTAGAAGAAGTGCTGGGCACTATCGAAGAGGAGTACAACAAGCACCCCGAGTTCGAGAAGGTGAACCTCATCGAACGCCTCTGCATCCCCGACCGCGTTTACCAGTTCCGCGTAACTTGGATGGACGACAAGGGTCAGATTCAGACCAACATGGGTTACCGCATCCAGCATAACAACGCTATAGGCCCCTACAAGGGCGGCATCCGTTTCCACGCTAGTGTGAACCTCGGTATTCTGAAGTTCCTTGCCTTCGAGCAGACCTTCAAGAACTCGCTGACCACTCTGCCTATGGGCGGTGGCAAGGGCGGTTCCGACTTCAGCCCTCGTGGTAAGAGCAATGCTGAGGTGATGCGTTTCTGTCAGGCCTTCATGTTGGAGCTTGGCCGTCACATCGGTCCCGATGTGGACGTTCCTGCTGGTGACATCGGCGTTGGTGGTCGTGAGGTAGGTTACATGTTCGGCATGTATAAGAAGCTGACCCGCGAGTACAGCGGTGTGCTGACTGGTAAGGGCTTGGAGTTCGGCGGTTCGCTGATTCGTCCCGAAGCAACAGGTTATGGCACTGTTTATTTCCTTCGTGCTATGCTGAAGACAAAGGGCGACACTGTGGAAGGCAAGAAGGTGCTCATCTCTGGTGCTGGCAACGTGGCTCAGTATGCTGCTGAGAAGGTTCTGCAGCTCGGCGGTAAGGTGATGACGATGAGCGACAGTGATGGTTACATCTACGATCCAGACGGAATCGACCGCGAGAAGCTCGACTACATCATGGAGCTGAAGCAGGTTTACCGTGGACGTATCAAGGAATATGTTGACAAATATCCGACAGCAAAGTACGTTGGCGACGGTGCTAAGCCTTGGTATGAGAAGGCCGACATCGCTTTGCCTTGCGCCACTCAGAACGAGTTGAACGAAGAGCAGGCTAAGGCTTTGGTTGCCAATGGCTGCATCGCAGTTGCCGAAGGTGCCAACATGCCCAGCACTCCAGGTGCTATCCGTGTCTTCCAGGAAGCCAAGATTCTCTACTCTCCCGGTAAGGCCAGCAATGCAGGCGGTGTGAGCGTATCAGGTCTCGAGATGAGCCAGAACTCAGAGCGTCTGAGCTGGAGCGCTGAAGAGGTTGATGCCAAGCTGCTCTGGATCATGGAGAACATCCACGAGAACTGCGTGAAGTACGGTACACAGCCCGACGGCTATGTGAACTATGTGAAGGGCGCCAATGTGGCTGGCTTCATGAAGGTTGCCAAAGCCATGATGGCTCAGGGAATCGTATAGTTTTGGCGGATTTGTAATCCGCCAAGACCGAATATAAGCATTTATAATGCGATAAAATAGGCATTTCGGGATTGCAAATCCCTATATCCGATGCGGGCGGATTGCAAATCCGCCCGAACAAAAGCCCGAACAAAAGAACTTATAAACAAGAGAAGGGAGCATCATTGCTCCCTTTCCTTGTTATCTAATCCTTATCTTATTTGACAAGGACTTTCTTGCCGCGGACAACATTGATGCCCTTTTGGACTTTGCTCAAGCGCTGACCGGAGAGATTATAGATAGCATCGTCTGCTGCATCTCGTCCTTCGGACAGGCTCTCGATGCCTGTGGGGTCATAATCTGGGTTATCTATCCATACGATGTTCGAGGTGCGACGCTCTCCGCCGCTGTAGTAGATGCTTTGCACGCCGAACTTCGAGCAGTAGGCAGGCTCGTCGGTCGGGTTGATGTAGAACGTGCTGCCGCCAAAATAGATGTCGAAGTTGTCGTAGTAGTCGTAAGGAATCTCCACCATATCCTCC
>JAFXZK010000108.1 GCA_017541265.1 Bacteroidaceae bacterium
AATCCCTAATCTTTTTTGTATCTTTGCACTTGATTAGTGTGCAAAGATACAAAAACATGAGTACAATCATTTATGATTCGCCTGTTTTCGGCCCTATCCACAGCCGCCGTTTGGGCATCTCGCTCGGCATCAACCTGCTGCCGAAGGGAGGCAAGTTCTGCAGCTTCGACTGCATCTATTGCGAGTGCGGACTGAACAGCGAACGCCGCACCAAGAATCCTCTGCCAACAGCCGACGAGGTGGTGGATGGCCTGAAGGAGAAGTTGCAAGCGCTACGGCAGGAGGGTATCGTGCCTGATGTCCTGACCTTTGCCGGAAACGGCGAACCGACGCTGCATCCGCACTTCCCGGAGATTGTCGGCAGGGTGCGCGAGGTGAGGGACAGGGAATGCCCGTCGGCAAAGATGAGCATCCTCTCGAACGCCACACAGATACGTCGCCCGGAGATACGGGAGGCGTTGATGCATTTCGACAACAACATCCTGAAGCTCGACACCGTCAGCCCTACATATATAAATAATGTGGACCGTCCGCAAGGGCACTACGACGTGGAGGAGCAGATACGGTGCCTGGAACTCTTCGGGGGCAAGTGCATCATCCAGACGATGCTCATGCGAGGCACATTCGGCGGCTTTGACCTCGACAACACAGGCGAGGCGTACGTCGCCCCTTACCTCGAAGCCTTGAAGCGCATCAAGCCCCGCGCCGTGATGCTCTACACGCTCGACCGCGAGACACCCGTCGCCGGTCTCGAGAAAGCTTCGCCCGAAACCATGCAAGCCATCGCAGAGCGCATCCGGCAGCTCGGCATCGAGGCGAGGGTCAGTTCATAGTTCATAATTCATAGTTCATAATTCATAGTTCATAATTCATAGTTCATAGTTCATAGTTCATAGTTATGAGACGCATCGTACTTCTTCTTATTTTTCACTTTTCACTTTTCACTTTGCCTTAGCACAGCCGCACCGGCTCTGGTATTCGCAGCCTGCCACGCATTGGCTCGAGGCGCTGCCCATCGGCAACAGCCATCTCGGCGCGATGGTCTATGGCGGCACAGACGTCGAGGAAATACAACTGAACGAAGAGACCTTCTGGAGCGGACAGCCTTACGATAACAACAGCCACGAGTCGCTCGAGAAGCTGCCCGATGTGCGTCGCCTCATCTTCGAAGGCAAGGAGATGGAGGCAACAAAGCTGCTCGACCGCTACTTTATGAAAGGTCCTCATGGCATGAAGTTCCTGCCGATGGGCAGCGTGAAGCTCTCGCTCGGACACAAGGACGTGAGTAGCTACGAGCGTGCGCTTAACCTGGCAGACGCCACCGCCACAACTTCCTATATATATAATAATGTAAGGTACGAGCGGACAGTCTTCGCCTCGCTTGCCGACAACGTCATCGTCTGCCAGATGAAAGCAGGCAAGAAGGGTGCGCTGGCATTCGGCACCGACTTCACGAGCCAGCTCTCCGCAGAGGTCACCAGTGATGTCGTCACCAGCGACAAAGGACAGATCAGCATGCTCTCCGCCACCATCGACGGCGTGGAGCAAGAGGGCATCAAGGCCGGACTGAAGGCAGACTGCCGCATTTTGCTCAAGACCGACGGCAAGGTGGCTTGGCGAAGCAACGGCCTCGATGTGACAGGCGCCACCACAGCCACGCTCTACATCGTGGCAGCCACGAATTTCGTCAACTACCACGACATTAGCGGCGATGCTGCCGAAAAGACCAGGCAGACGCTCGGTGCCCTGCAAGGAATGCCGTACAAGAAGCTGCTCAGCCGACACATAAGGAAATACCAGGAGCAATACGGCAGGGTGTCGCTGGTTTTAGACAGCGAGGCCAATTCAAACCTTCCCACCGATGAGCGCCTCAAGGCTTTCGAGAAGGACCCGAGCGACTTCGGCCTCGTATCGCTCATGATGCAGTACGGCCGATACCTGCTCATCTCGTCGAGCCAGCCCGGTGGTCAACCCGCCAACCTGCAAGGCGTATGGAACGACAAAGTCGATGCGCCCTGGGACTCGAAGTACACCATCAACATCAACGCCGAGATGAACTACTGGCCCGCTCTCATCGGCAACCTTGCCGAGACGCAAATGCCGTTCTTCTCGATGGTGAAGGACCTCAGCGAGACAGGAGCCAAGACAGCCCAGACGATGTACGGCTGCAAGGGATGGATGGCGCATCATAACACCGACATCTGGCGCATAGCCGGACCTGTTGACGGCACGCCCTGGGGCATATTCCCGACTGGCGGCGCATGGCTTGCCACACACATCTGGCAGCATTACCTCTTCACGGGCGACAAAGCCTTCTTGGCTCAATACTATCCCGTGCTGAAAGGTGCTGCCGACTTCCTCTTGGACTACATGCAGGAATACCCCGCCACAGGCGAGGTGAAGCAGGCGGCAGGCTGGCTGGTGACTGTGCCGACCGTCTCGCCAGAGCATGGACCGGAGGGCAAAGGCACCAACGTCACAGCCGGCTCCACGATGGACAACCAAATCGTCTTCGACATCCTCTTCGCCACAGCCAAAGCAGCAAAGATACTCGGCGAAGACGATAGTTCATTCTTCAATCTTCAATCTTCAATCGATAAGCTTCCTCCCATGCAAGTCGGACGCTACGGTCAGTTGCAGGAGTGGATTATCGATGCCGACAATCCGAAGGACGAGCACCGGCACATCAGCCAGCTCTATGGACTTTACCCCTCGAACCAAATCTCCCCCTACAGCCATCCCGACCTCTTCACCGCTGCCGCCAACACCCTCAACCAAAGAGGCGATATGGCAACGGGATGGAGCCTCGGCTGGAAGACCAACTTCTGGGCGAGGATGCTCGACGGCAACCATGCTTTCCGCATCATCAAGAACATGCTGCACCTGCTGCCAAACGACTCGAAAGCAAGGGAGTTCCCGTTAGGCCGAACCTATCCGAACCTCTTTGATGCTCATCCGCCCTTCCAGATTGACGGCAACTTCGGCGTATCTGCGGGCATCTGTGAGATGCTCGTCCAAAGCCACGACGGAGCCGTCCACCTGTTGCCTGCTCTGCCTGACGAATGGAAGAGCGGCGAGGTGAAGGGACTGCGTGCCCGTGGTGGCTTTATCGTGAACGAGCAATGGAGCGACGGAAAGCTCCTGAAGGCCGAAGTGACCTCTACCATCGGCGGCACCTTGCGGCTGCGTTCGTATGTGCCTTTGGAAGGCAAAAGACTGAAGGAAGCCGTCGGTGACTGCCCCAACGATTTGTTTGCCCCTGCCCAGATTCGTGAGCCATTGCATTCGCCCGAGCTGAAAGACTTCCAGCTGCTGCCGCTGCGCAAAGTCTATGAATACGACCTTGATACCACCGCCGGCAAGACCTACCGCATAAAGGCATCAAGCCACATCCAATAACACGGTGTATATGCAAAGACTTTTTGTGTGTTTGCCTCTGATGATGTTGGCTGCCGTGGGCGGCTTTGCACAGCAGAGCGCAACGGCTCGGCGAATGGCGGAGCAGGGACTGGTGGATGTTCTGTCCGTCGATTCCACAATACAGGTGAGCCTGATGTATAGCCGTGCCGACAACTTCACTGGCAAGGTGCTCTACACCGACCTGCGCGAAGCCTATCTGCACCCCAAGGCTGCCGCAGCTGTGGCAAAGGCTCAGCAAGCATTGAAGGCTCGGAGGCCAGACTTGAGCTTGAAAATATATGATGCGACGCGCCCGATGAGTGTGCAGCAGAAGATGTGGAACACGGTGGCAGGTACCAAGAAGAGCATCTATGTGAGCAACCCCAAGAACGGCGGTGGGATGCACAACTACGGCCTGGCTGTCGATATCACGCTTTGCAAGGCAGCCACAGGCGACACGCTCGACATGGGCACCAAGGTGGATTACCTTGGCTCCTACGCCCACATTGACAACGAGGCAGACCTTGTCGCCCGCCACATCATTTCGAAAGAGGCAAAGCAGAACCGTGAACTCTTACGCAAGGTAATGACCGAAGCTGGCTTCAAGCCGCTCAAGACCGAATGGTGGCACTTCAACCTCGTCTCACGCGCAGAAGCCAAAGCGCACTACAAAGCGGTGAAATAAACTACTTTCCAATCCATGCTTCGGGGTTGAGCTTGACGGTTTCCTTGCGGAGCTGGAAATGGAGGGTGCAGTTGCCGCTGCCGTCGTCGGACACGGTGCCGAGGATGTCTTTTGCACGCACCTTCTGCCCCTTGGTGACGATGGTGCTGGAGAGGTTGCAATAGACGGAGATGTAGCTGCCGTGGCGGACGAGCACGTTGCGCGTGCCGGCGAACTGGAAGACGCTGGTGACGACACCGTCGAAGACGGCGCGGGCGCGTGCTCCGGGACGTCCGATGTAGTTCGTGCCCTTGTTGTCGAGCTGCACGTTCTTCATGCCCGGCACGTTATACAGACCGAAGCGGCTGCCCAGCATGTACTGCCCCGTGATGGGGACGGGCAGCCGTCCCTTGTTCTGCTCGAAGGTACCGTTAAGCTGCCGATCCTCTGCCGTGAGCCAGGAAGACCCCTTCTGGCCTCCCTGTGAAGTGGAGGAGCCAGATTTCCCCGAGGAGGAAGAACCAGAAGTCTTCCCTCCGGAAGATTTGGAGGAAGTTCCTTGCCCCTTGCCCTTTGCCCCTTGCTCTTTCTTCTTCTTAGCGGCTTCGGCGGCGGCTTTCTTTCGGGCTTCCTCCTCGGCTTTCTTGCGTGCCTGCTCTATCTCGTAGGCAATGACCTCCTCGATCTTCTTGTCGAGTGCCGCCAGTTGTTTCTGCTGCTCGGCGACCTTGCCCTGCAGTCCGCTCTCCTGTTTCTTCAGGCCTGCCACCTTCTTCTTCTCCTGTACCTGTTGTGCGTTCAGGTCTTTGCGCTGGAGCATCACTTCGTGCAGCACGCCGCTCTTCAGGCTCTTGGCTTCGAGCAGGAGGTTCTGCGCTTCGAGCATCTCGGCCTGCTTCTGCAGGATTTGTTCGCCGAGGTTGTGCTGGTACGCCACATATTCACGGGCATAGCGTGCGCGGCGGTACATCTGGCTGAACGTCTTGGCGGAAAGGACGAAGACGACAGGGTTGTTGCTCTCGCGCTGGGCACGGGCATAGCGTACGGCAGCCTTAAGGCGTTCACGCCGCAGGCGGAGTTCACCGTCGAGCTTGGTGATGTTCCCCTGAAGGCGTGTGATATTGTCCTCCAGGTCGTCGAGTTCCTTTTCAAGCTGGTGGATGCGTTCGAGGCGATTGTTCATCTGCACGCCGAGGAAGTCCACATTCTTCTGCCCCGCCTTCACCTGTTTCCTGGTGCGGTCGAGCTGTGCCTTGGATTGCTGCAGCTCTGTCTTGAGCTTGGACTGCTGCTGCTTGAGCTGCTTCACCTTCTTGCTGTTCTGGGCGTAAAGCATTGACCATTGACCATTGACCGTTGACCATTGACCATTGAACAACGGACACCCGGCAAAGAGCAGGAACAAAAGGAACAGAAACTTCTTCGCCATACTTGTTACATTGTCAGAGTCATGATGCGCGTCATGAGTTCATCGACGGGCACTTCCCTGTAGCGTGCTGAGACTTGTGTGCGCGTCTCCCAGTCCGAGTCGTTCCTCAGGTTGGAGAGTGTAAGTGTTGCCCTGGTCTGCTTGCTGCCGCGGGGTATCGTGATGATGTGCCTGGTGGGGAAGGTTCTCCCGCCGAGGCTTACGAAGTCCGAACGCTCCCAAGCCGGGCTGGGTGCGGTCTGCTCATTCCAGAAGTAGGCCTGCAGGGTGCGGAAGTCGACATTGGCACTTTTCAGGAACGGCACATCGTTGTAGGCTGCCTTGACGTACTGTTTCCCCATCTTATCGACAAGCAGGAAGTAGTCTGGTGTTGCCTCGATGCGTGCCACCTCGAGGATGCCGAAGGTGACGAGCGAGATCTGTATGACATCGTCGCGCTTCATGCGCAACGCCCCCCCGACCGCGACGCTCTTGTCGCCATTCAGAAGCGTGAGACTGAGCTTTGCCGTGACGCACGCCTCTTCCTGCGGGATAGCATCGGCAGGCTTCACTTGTGTCTGTGCGGTGTCGGCAGCGACAGAAGCTGTCGCCCGCTTTTTTGTGCCGCAGGAAACCGCCAATAAGGCACAAAGGAACAGTATCAGGAGTTTATATCGATTCTTCATTCACTTGATGTATTTCTTTTTCTTAATCTTCTTTTTTAGTTGTGGGGTACAGGTGCTGTCGCCCTTCTGGCGTGCAAGCTTCCAGAGCCGCAGTGCCGTTTCCGGCTCACCGAGGTGCGCATAGATGTCGCCTGCGTGCTCGATGAGGTTGCCCATAAGCTGCTTGTCGGCAAGTAGCTCCTCGTCGCTTTTCTCGGGATTGACCACTTTGTCCATGTAGGTACGTGCATGGGCATAGTCCCCTTTCATGAAGAGAATCCAGGCGTAGGTGTCGAGGTAGGTGATGTTGTCCGGCTCTTGGCGTATGGTGCGGTAGCTCATCTCCTCGGCGCGGTCGAGCTGTTCGCCCTTGAGGCTAAGGTAGTAGGCGTAGTTGTTGAGGCACATGATGTTGTCGTCCATATAGACCAGTGCCGAGTCGTAGGCGGCGAAGGCTTCCGTCTCCTTATCTTGTTGATAATAGATGTCGCCGAGCACGCCGAAGACATTCGACACGAGGTTCGGGTGGACGTCTTCCGTGCGGACGCGAAGTCCTTGCTGCAGCACTTCGGCAGCATCCGAAAGCTTCTTCTGCTCGGCAAGCGCCATACCTAAATAATAGGCGTATGCAATCTCCTCGGGGTGGTAGTTGAGACCTCGCCGGCTGATGTCCTCCACGCCCTTCCCGTCATTCTGCTCGGCGTAGTATTGCAGCAGCTCACGCAGAGCCGTCTCATTGCCCGGGTCCACTTCAAGCACCTGCCGCATCGTCTGGCAGACGGCTTCCTTCGGCTGCTTGCTGTAGACCTGATAGGCGGCTTTCATGATGAGCACATCGGTGTCCTTTTGTGGACGGGACAGCAGGGTGTCGAAAGCTGCGGTGAGCTTCGGCGCAAACGTCGAATCGCGCTGCACATCGGCAATGTACGACTTGAGCATAAGCACACGCAGCTGTGTCGGGGAGTCGGAGCTGAACAACAGGGAGTCGCGCATCTGGTTGTAAAGGTCGTCCTTCCCGCAGTCGCGCAGGTAGTCCATCGTGACGAGTTGAAGGTTGGTGTTTGCCGGTTCCTGCCGTCGCACCTCGTCGTAGATTTCGAGAGCCTTGACGGTGTCGCCTGCCTGCATGTATTGGCTGCCGACCACGACACGCAGGTTCATGTCGTGCGGCGACTCGTCGCAGAGTGCCTGCAGTTGCACGAAGGCAGAGTCCAGCTGTCCCTTCTCCTTATAGAGTCTGAACTTCTCGACGCACAGCTCCGGGCTTGGACCTTCGAGTAGCTCAATGCGGTTGAGGGCACCGATGGCTTTGTCTGTATCGCCCACGGTGCTGTAGAGCTGCACCAGCTGTGAGAGGATGTCGCTGCGCCGCGACTGCAGGGATGCCATCTTTTCCAGAACAGGGATGGCCAGCTCTGCATTGCGCTTGTTGAGATAGAGGGCTGCCAGTGTCTCAAGGTAGTAAGGGTTGTTGGCGTCGCGTTCCTGGGCCTGCCTTATATAGGCTGTGCCGAGGCTGTCGGAACGCAGGTAAAGGTACAGCAGCCCCATGTTATAGAGCGCCTCGGGAGCCTGCGGATTGATGTCGAGGCAGTGGCGGTAGAGGTCCATTGCCGACGAATAGTCCTCTGCAAGGCGGCACTTCTCGGCTTCCAGATAGAAATAGTCGAAGGTGGCTTGTGCCTTTACACCAAGTACTCCGAGCAGGAGGGAGAATATGATAATGAATTGTTTCAAGGCTTTCTATTTTGTTCCACTATGTCCGAACCCGCCTGCGCCTCGCTCTGTTTCGGAGAGGGATTCAACCGGTTCCCATTCCGCTTGTTCGTGGCGTGCGATGACCATCTGTGCGATGCGTTCGCCGTCGTTGATGACAAAAGGTTCGTCCGAGAGGTTGACAAGGATGACACACACTTCGCCGCGGTAGTCGGCATCGATGGTGCCTGGGGAGTTCAGCACGGTGATGCCGTGCTTGACGGCAAGTCCGCTGCGGGGACGCACCTGTGCCTCGTAGCCAGGAGGCAGTGCCATGAAGAGTCCGGTGGGGATGAGTTTGCGCTCCATCGGGCGCAGTTCTATCGGGGCTTCGATATTGGCACGGAGGTCAACGCCTGCGGACTGTTCTGTGGCATATTGCGGCAGTGCATGGTGGCTGCGATTGATGATTTGGACTTTCATTGATTATGGGTCTTATAGCTATACTGCGGGCAGGCTCATGCCGTTTATCTTGCGGTAGAGGTCGAGGGCATAGACGTCGGTCATGCCGGAGATGTAGTCGAGCACTGCCATGATTCTTTCATATAATGTTGGGGCGAGGATGTCGTATTGCGTGCTGACGCGGTTGATGAGCAACTGCGAGAAGGCACGGTCGGGATGTGTCACCGCCTGCACCATCAGGTCGGTCAGCGTGGTGATGACCTTGTAGCCTGCTATCTCAATATCCACGACATCTTTGCAGTGATAAATCTTTTTGTAGGCTGTGCGTTCGCATTGCTCGTAAGCACAGCGTGGCAGGTCGTCCATGTGCTTGATGAGGGAGCCTTCGAAGGTGCCGCACAGGATAGCCTGCTCGTTCTCGATGAAGACGCGGACGCACTGCTGCTCCAGGCAGTTGATGACGCAGGAGCGGAGATAGACGACCTGTTCGTTGACATCGTCCACGAGCTGTGCCATGCGCTCCTCGATGTGCTGCTGCTCCTCCTCGCTGAAATAGGCGAGGAACAGTTGCTTGGTTTCTTCTGTGGTCAGGAGCTTGAGCTTGTGAGCATCCTCAATATCCATTATTTGGTAGCAGATGTCGTCGGCAGCCTCAACAAGATAGACGAGGGGGTGGCGAACGTAACGCACAGAGCCGTCGGGAGCGGGAAGTTGAAGTATGCCGAGTTCCTTTGCGATACGCTTATAATCCTCTACCTCGCTGCGGAAGAAGCCGAACTTGCGCTTGCCGCCTGCCAGGTCGGACGTGAAGGGGTACTTGACGATGCTTGCCAGCGTGCTGTATGTCATGCCGAAGCCTCCCTTTCGGCGCCCCTTGAAATGGTGCGTCAGCAGACGGAAGGCGTTGGCATTGCCTTCAAAATGCGTGATGTCGTCCCATTGCTGCGGCGAGATGCCGTCGCCCGTCTCGGGGCAGATGTAGCTCTTGAGAAAGAGACCGTCGCCCTCGCTGAAGTGGGTGCCGATGGCTTTCTCTCCGCTATGGCCGAAGGGCGGATTGCCGAGGTCGTGGGCAAGGCAGGCGGCACTGACGATGCTGCCCAGCTCGGTGAAGTGCGTGTTGTAGAGTTCGGGGTGGTTCTGCAGGATGAGGCGGCTGATGTCGTTGCCAAGGCTTCGCCCCACACTGCTCACCTCAAGGCTGTGCGTGAGGCGGTTGTGCACGAAGATGCTGCCGGGCAGAGGGAAGACCTGTGTCTTGTTCTGCAGGCGGCGGAAGGGAGCGGAGAAGATGAGGCGGTCGTAGTCGCGCTGGAACTCAGTGCGGTCGTCGCTTCCCTGCTGCACATCTTCCTGTCCGAGGCGTTTACTGGAGAGGAGTTGTTCCCATCTCATCATCATAATACGGGGGAGGCTATTGGCTTATAGAATATACGGTTTGCTCCGCTTGTTATCTTCACCAGTTCGGGATGCTCTGCGGCAAAGGTGTCGATGTGGCGCATGCGTTTCTCCTGGAGTATCTCATCGACGGCGATGAGTATGCCTGTCTCCTCCACATCGCCGAAGCCGTCGTTGATGGCTGTGCCGAAGAGCTTCATGGTGGGGCTAAGCCCCATGTAGGCATTGACGAGCGGCGGTATGTTGTAGCCGAGGGCACGCACCTCGTGGTTGAGGATGCGGTAGTCTGCTTTGAAATCGTCTTCTGTGAAGAGCTTCTTGAACTGTTCTGCATCGTGCCAGAGCTTGAGCGGCTTCATGGGGTAGATGAGGTTGTCGGGGTCAGGGAAGTGCTTGCCGAGGAAGTACAGTATCATGTCGCGTGCCATGCGGTCGTAGCTGGGGTACATCGTGAACTTGCCGAAGAGGTAGCGTACCGTAGGCTCGATGACAACGATGGCGCCGAGTCCGTCCCAAAGGTTGTCGAGGGCGAAGATGCCCTTCCTGCCGCGCAGTGTGCTTTGGTACTCGAGGGTGACGAAGCTGCGCCCCAGCTCGATGGTCCAGGGTGCGTACTCCTTCATGAACTTCTCCGAAAAGCGGAACATGTGGCTTGTGGCGAGGATGGGCTGTCCGTCGGGTGCTATCTGCCAGTCCTTGCCAAGGATGTATCGGTAGCCGCCGACTATCTCTTCCGTGTCGGGGTCCCAGACAAGGATTTGCTTGTAGCAGTTCTCGCAGGTGTCGAACTCGTCGAGGTCAAAACTCTTGCCTGTGCCGCCTCCTGCTGCGCGGAAGGCTATCTCGCGCAGGCGGCCTATCTCGCGCACCACATGCGGCGAGTCGTGCCAGGTGACGACATATACCTCGTTGCTGCTCTTGTTGGTCATGCGCAGCTTCTTGTCTGGCGTGAGTTCTGACTTCAACACCTCGGCAGGTATGGGGGCTGCTATAGGTTCCATTATTATGTTTTCTTTCATTGTCTGATTATTCTGAATGTTCTGAATACTCGGAGTGTTCTGAAACGATTGTTGTTATGTCTCATACACTCTGTCCTGCACCCAGCGACCCCATTCGCCAGGCTTTTTCGACTTGTCGAAGGTCTGCCAGGGGATGGGCTTCCCGATGCGGACCGTGTAGTGGTTGCCTCGGCTGCGGTACATCTCATCAGGCAGGAGCGCCATTGCGAAGTTGGGCAGATGCAGACGCTTGCACCATCGCGCCACGTTATAGAAGCGGTTCGAGTTCCTTCCCTCGAAATGGATGGGCACGATGTCGCGCTGGTGCTGCACGCTCTTCACGATGAATGCCTTGTTCCAGGGGATGTCCCGAATGCTTCCGTCGTCCTGCCTCCGGCTGCAAAGTCCTGCGGGGAACATGATGACGTGGCAGTCGCTGGCAAAGGTGCTCTCCACGAGGGCAGGGAAGGAGCGTGCCTGTTTGCCCACTTTGTTGATGGGCACACAGAGGGGCGCCAGTCCTTGCAGGTTCATGAGCAGGTCGTTGACCAGATACTTTATCTTGCTGTTATAGTGTTCACCGATCACCCAACCGAGTGTGACGCCGTCGATGGCTCCGAGAGGATGGTTGCTGACGAAGGTGCAAAGCCGCCCGTCGTCGGGAAGGTTCTCCCTGCCTACGACATCGACGGTGACACCGACATACTCCACGACGCCTTTGCAGAAGTCAACTCCCACCCTGCCTCGTCGCAGATAGATATTGATAAACTCCTGATGGATGATGCGTGCCAGCAGGCCAGTCAGCCACTTGGGGATGAACTTTGCTTTTTTTCCTGCACGGTCGCGGACGATTTGGTCGATGTTTATTTCGTTTATCATTTTTTCATTCTTGTTGGGGAGTTAAAGAAGTTAAAGGAAGTTAGCTCGCTTCGCTCGCCAGGGAAGTTAAAGGACGAATGTCTTGCATCTTGAATACAGCATCCCAAAGTGTTGTCCTTTAACTTCTTTAACTTCTTTAACTTCTTTAACTTCCCTTTGCTTTCACTTTTCCCTTCAATTTATTGTTATCGGTCTGTTGTTGATGAAGTAGCGTCCGCGCGGCAGTCCGCCCAGCCAGTTGGTGCCCTTGTTGAGGCGTGCGGTGAGATAGAGAATGCCGTTCTGGTTGTAGATAGGCAGGAGCTGGCTGTGGTCGCTCTGTATCTGCACCACACGCCCCGTGACGCTTATCTGCACGGGGAACGCCGAGGTGTTCATCTTCCTGGAGGAAGGCATTTCATGCGAAAGCACAGCCGCCACCAAGGAGTCCGGATTGCGGTTCGGCCTTATTTTGCGCTTGCGTACAGCACTCTCTGCTGGCAGGCACAATATGACAGCCAGCAGCAACAGGCACATTCGCAGTATCGTTATCCTTTTCATGAAAGCCTTTTCCTCTTACAAGCGACAAAATTACATATTTCCCTGCAAAATGGCAAATAAATGTGCAAGATTTTCTGCGAATTAGAGTAACAATAGGAACCAAGATATTGTATAGGGCAAAAAAAGTCCCTGCACTTATGGCGATAAGTACAGGGACTTATGGCAACAAGTACAGGGACTTATTCAGATAAGTACAGGGACTTTTTTACGTTTTCAGAACCTCTATGCTTTCAGCGGGTTCCAACCCTGGGCTTTGAGGGCGTGCTCACCGCCGTCGCGGGTAATGAGGGCACAGCCCTTGTCCGGCTCGGTGATGTAGCCGATGACATGGATGTCTTCGAGTGCCGAGACGGTATCATTGAGGGCGAGGGGCACGGTGAAGAGCAGTTCGTAGTCCTCTCCGCCGTTGAGGGCGCAGGTGCTGACGTTCAGGTTCAGCTCTTCTGCCATCGCTGCCGTCTGGTAGTCGAGCGGCAGACGCTCCTCATAGATGCGGCATCCTGTCTGGCTCTGCTTGCAGATGTGCATGAGTTCGCTGCTCAGGCCGTCGCTGATGTCCATCATGCTTGTGGGGTGGATGCCAGCCTGCTGCAGAGTGGCGATGATGTCGCCGCGTGCCTCGGGCTTGAGCTGGCGTTCGAGGATGTACTCCCTGCCGGAGAAGTCGGGCTGTGCGTCGCGCAGCATCTCAAGCTGCTCCTTGCTGCCGCTCTTGCGGGCTTGCTCAACCTGTTCGTTGTAGATAGCTTTCTCGCGCTCCAGCAGTTGCAAGCCCATATAGGCTGCCCCGAGGTTGCCGCTGACACAGATGAGGTCGGTGGGCTTCGCGCCGCTGCGCAGCACGATGTCCTCCGGGCGTGCCTCGCCGATGGCTGTGATGCTGATGGCAAGCCCAGTCATGCTGGCGGTCGTGTCGCCGCCCACGATGTCGACTCCCCACTTCTCGCATGCCATGCGCATTCCTGCATAGAGTTCCTCGATGTCCTCCACCTGGAACTTACTGCTGATGGCGAGGCTAACGGTCAGCTGCCGTGGTTTGCCGTTCATGGCAAACACATCGCTCAGGTTGACCATCACGGCCTTATAGCCAAGATGCCGCAAGGGGACGTAGGTCAGGTCGAAGTGAACGCCCTCCATCAGTAGGTCGGTTGTGACGACGGTGCGCATTCCTTCCGTCGGGGCAAGGATGGCGCAGTCGTCGCCAATGCCGATGACGGTCGTCTGGTTCTGCGTCTTTATGTCTTTTGCGAGACGGTCGATGAGACCGAACTCGCCGAGTTCAGAGATTTCCATCTACCAGTCCTTCCATTATTGTTGTCATGAGAGGCTGGGCAGCATTGGCGGCTTTCAGCACCTCCTCGTGCGTTATCTTCATCGGGTTCTCCATCCCGCCCAGGTCTGTGATGATGCTTATGCCGAAGCACTTGATGCCGCACTGGTGGGCGACGATGACTTCAGGCACGGTGCTCATGCCGACGGCATCGGCTCCCCAGCGGGCGAACATGCGGTACTCGGCAGGTGTCTCGTAGGTCGGTCCCTGTGTGGCGAGATAGACGCCGTGCTGCACTTTGATGCCGTGCTTGGCGGCGATGGCATCTGCCTTGGCAATGAGTTCTTTGCTGTAAGCTTCGCTCATGTCGGGAAAACGCGGGCCGGGCGGGATATTGGGGCCGTGCAGCGGGTTCTCGGGCATGTAGTTGATGTGGTCGGTGATGATCATCAGGTCGCCAATCTTAAAGTCTGGATTGGTGCCGCCTGCCGCGTTGCTGACGAAGAGCGTCTTGATGCCCAGCTCGTACATGATGCGGACGGGGAACGTCACCTGCTGCATCGTGTAGCCTTCGTAGTAATGGAAGCGACCTTCCATCGCCATCACATCCTTTCCGCCGAGACGTCCGAAGATGAGTTCCCCGGTGTGGCCCTCGACGGTGGATACCGGGAAGTTCGGGATGTCGCTGTAGGGGATGGAGAGAAGCCGCTCGATGCTTTGCGCCAGCTGCCCGAGGCCAGAGCCGAGCACGATGGCGGTCTTGGGCGCGTTTGGCATCCGCTCACGGAGCCACGCCGCTGTTGCCTGTATTTTCTTGTACATAATCTATGATTGTTTTATCGAATTTGTCCTTTTCGTCTCGCATGATGCTCACCTCGATGGGAAGCACATAGGTGTTCTGCTTTACTTCTTCGCAGAGTCCCTGCAGGCGCAGAAGCCGCGAGGCATCCTTTTCGGTGGTGATGATGATGTGCGGCTTCGGCAGGGCAAGCAGAGCCTGCTGTATCGCATCGGCATCGCGATGGGTGTAATAATGATGGTCGGGGAAGGTGAGCGGCGTGATGTGCTGCACGAAGCGGCGCATGTCCTGTTCCATCTGCTGAGGATTCCCGATACCCGTGAGCAGAAGGACATGTGTATTGTCCTTGCGCAGCGTGTCAGGTTCCAGCGTGCCATCGCCCCACAGCTGACGCATCGTGCCGTAGGTGAAGGTGCTGAAGAAGAGCTGCTGGTAGGGCTTGATGTTCAGGGCAGAGAGGATGACGCGGAAACCCATCGCCGTGATGTGCTGCGGACACTTCGTGACGATGACCGTCATGGCGCGTCGGCTTGAAGAGGCACGTTCGCGAAGCCGTCCTGCCGGCAGGAGGCGGTCGTCCGAGATGATGCGGTGATAGTCAACGAGCAGAATGTTGTACCCCGCCTCGACGTAGCGGTGCTGGTAGGCATCGTCCAGCAGAATGACTTCCACATCTTTTGTCGCCTCATCTGTCATGAGCCGCTCTATGCCGCGCCGCCGGTTGGCATCCACGGCAACATAGACATCGGGGAACTTCTGCTTTATCTGCCACGGCTCGTCGCCAATTTCTTCCATCTTCGAGGAAGGGGAAGAAAGGAGGTAGCCACTCGTCTTGCGCTTGTAGCCCCGGCTGAGCACTGCCACCCGGTAACGTCCGGAGAGGAGGCGGATGAGGTACTCCACATGAGGTGTCTTGCCCGTGCCGCCAACGGTGATGTTGCCGACGTTGATGATGGGAATGTTGTATGACACAGACGGCAGCACCCTCATGTCGAAGAGAGTGTTGCGGACATCGACTCCGAGTCCATAGAGCCAGCTCAATGGTATCAATGAGCGGCGTATCTGTGTCAGGTCACCTTCCATACAATTAAAAATTGAAAAGTTGAAAAGGTTAAAAGTTAAAAAGCTTCGCGCAGTCTGTAGTTTTTTACCTTTTCACTTTTTCACTTTTTTACCTTTATTTGATATTCGGGTCGAACGGTATGCGAGCCTGCACGGGATTCATCTTGCCGATGCGGCGGATGAGGGCGAAAGCGGGATAGTACTCGCCCAGGGCAGCACGCATCTTGCCTTCCAGATAGCCGTTGGTTTCCTTGTCGAGCAAGGTCATGTACCACGGTGTCGGGCTGGGATAGCGTCCAACGGTGTACTTCTCAAGCTCTGCCAATTGGGCAGCTGCCTTGATGGCGTCGTCGAGATTGCCGAGCTTGTCCACAAGGCCTATCTTCAGAGCCTGTTCGCCTGTCCATACACGGCCTTCGGCAATAGCCTTGACACTGTCCTGTGCCATGCCACGACCGCCTGCAACACGACCGGTGAAAAGCTCATAGCCGCGATTGATGTAGCCCTGCATCTTGGCAGACTCGTTTGCGTTGAAAGGACGTCCCATGGCACCGAAGTCGCTCATGGCGTTGGTCTTGACCACGTCGAAGGAGAGACCGAGCTTCTGGGTGAGCAGTTCGCTGGCATCAGGTATCATGCCAAAGATGCCGATACTGCCCGTCAGCGTCATCGGTTCTGCAATGATTTGGTTGGCACCACAGCTGATGTAGTAGCCGCCGCTTGCTGCCAAGCCACCCATGCTGATGACGACGGGCTTCTCGGCACGCAGCAGCTGCACTTCGTGCCAAATCTGCTCACTGGCGTAGGCGGAGCCGCCAGGACTGTTGACGCGGATGACGACAGCCTTCACGTCCTTGTCCTTGCGGAGCTTCTGCAGGTCGGTGATTGTCTCTTTTGTCGTAATGCAGTGTTCCTGGCTGAGGCCCATGCCCTGGCTGTCGTTAATCTCGCCGTAGGCATAATAGACGGCAACTTCTTCGTCCACCTTGTCGCCGAGGTCGTCGCTTGCGGCAACGTCAGCAAGTGTCGTGAAGGTCAGGTCGTCGTCTTCGTCCAACTCCAGACGTTCTCTCAACGCATTCTTCACGTCGCTCAGATAGCCAAGCTTATCCACGAGCTTCGTCTCCACATAGACATTGTTTTCGCACAGAACGAGTGTGCTGTCTGCCATTGCGTTGAGTGCCTCGACGCTGATGCCTCGGCTTTTTGCCACATCGTTCAGCATACCGTTCCAGATGCTGCTCAGGTAGCTTTTCACTTGCTCACGGTTGGCTTCGCTCATCTCGGTGTTGATGAAAGGCTCCACAGCGCTCTTGTAGGTGCCGACCTTGAAGACCTGCATCTTCACGCCAAGCTTCTTCATCAGTCCCGTATAGAAGATGGGTCTGGTGGACATGCCGCTCCAGTCAATCATGCCGATAGGATTGACATATATCTCGTCGCTGGCAGAGCAGAGGTAATAGGCAGCGCGTGAGAAGTCGTCGCCGTATGCGACAATCCACTTGCCGCTCTCCTTGAACTCGAGCAGCCCGCGACGCAGTTCCTGCAGGTCGGCAGGATAAGCTTCCAGCATGCCGGCTTCCAGATAGATGCCCTTCACGCGGTCGTTCTTGGCTGCTTTCTTGAGGGCATCGAGAGCCTGGTCGAGGCCGATGGTAGGATCTTCGTCCTGGCTGAGGAGGTCTATCGGACTGCCCTCGCCGGCACGGTCCACAATCTCGCCATCCAGCTTGATACGCAGCACGCTGTTCTTGGGCACGGACTTCGTGACGCCCTCACTGGCAACCATGCCGGCAACGGATACGATACTAATGACTGTGATGATGATGCTGGTCAGGATGATACCTACAATCGTGGCCAGCGTGTACTTTAGAAAGTCTTTCATAATAGTATAATAATTGGTTTGTATGAATATCGGGTACAAAGTTAGTGTTTCTTCTGTTTATCTCCAAGATTTTTGGGAAAAAGATAAGCCAAAGTCACCGAAGACCATACGCCGAGCAGGGCAACGAGCAGAGTCTGCAGGGTGTGGACGATGAGAACAAACAGCACTGCGTCCGTCTGCCCCACGCCATAAAGCACGAGGACGGTCTTCACTGCAAAGTGCCAGGAGCCGGCGCCGTTGGGCGTGGGAACCAGCACGGCAAAGGTGCCTACGACGAAAGCCACGAGAGCCGTCAAAGGGCCAAGCTCTGCCGTAAAGTCAAAGCAGAAGAAAGTGAGGTAAAAGTGCAGGTAATAGCTCACCCAAATACCGATGGAGTAGAGGACAAAGAGCGTTGGGTTCTCCACTTCCTTAACAGAAGAAATGCCGTCCAAGAGCCTCCTCCATCCTGCACCCAGCCTTCTTTGGAGGGATGAATCGTCGCGACCTTCACTCCTCCTTTGAAGGAGCCGGAGGAGGCTTACAATGCACAGCAGGGCAAGCAGAGCGCACACTGCCGTCACTATCCAGCCCGTCAGGGAAAAGCTGCCAAGCACGCTGCCAAGCGATACGCCAGTCTCTCGGAAGAATGTCAGGAAGACAGGTATCTGCGTCAGGAATGTCAGGAGGGACAGCACGAGAATGAGCAGGGTGTCGATAATCCTTTCCGTGACCACCGTGCCGACACAGCAGCTGAAGTTCGTGCCCTCGTAGCGTTTCAGCACGCCACACCGCAGCACCTCGCCCACTCGTGGCACAACAAGGCTGCTGGCATAGCTCAGGAAGACGGCATGTGTGCAAGTGGAAAGCTTCGGACGCTCCCCGGCAGGAGCCAGCACCTGCCGCCACCTCATTGCCCGCAACACCTGCGCCAATATACCAAAGGGCATACTCAGCAGCATCCATGTCCACGACATCTGGTGCGACAGGGCATCCACAAGCTCTTCCCACCGAATGCCGCGGTACATCCACCACAGAATAGCGACAGCCAACGAAAGCGGCACCGCTATCTTGATTATTTTCTTAAGCTTTAGCACAAAAAACTCTAATCTCTAATCCTTAATCTCTAATCTTTTTCTTATCTTTGCCGTGCAAATGTACGAAATAACTATGAACTATGAACTATGAACCATGAACTATTTTGCTGTTAAGCCGAAAAAGTTCCTTGGACAGCACTTTTTGACCGATTTGAGCATTACTTCTCGCATTGCCGACACGGTGGACGCCTGTCCGGGACTGCCGATATTGGAGGTGGGGCCTGGTATGGGCGTGATGACGCAGTTTCTTGTCCGCAAGGCCCGTCCCTTGAAGGTCGTGGAGATTGACTTCGAGAGTGTGGCATACCTGCGCCGCACTTATCCGGAACTGGAAGACAGCATCATCGAAGACGACTTCCTAAAGATGCATCTCGAACGCACCTTCGGCGGCTCACCCTTCGTGCTGACAGGCAACTATCCCTATAACATCTCCAGCCAGATATTCTTCAAGATGCTTGAGTACAAGGAGCTTATTCCCTGCTGCACAGGCATGATACAGAAGGAGGTGGCGGAGCGCATGGCGGCAGGTCCCGGCAGCAAGACCTACGGCATACTGAGTGTCCTCATCCAGGCGTGGTACAATGTGGAGTATCTCTTCACCGTAGAGCCGGGTGTCTTCAACCCGCCGCCAAAGGTGCGAAGTGCCGTCATCCGTCTCACACGCAACAGCACCGCCTCGCTCGGCTGCGACGAGAAACTCTTCCGAAGGCTCGTCAAGACGACTTTCAACCAGCGCCGCAAGACTCTCCGCAACAATATCCGTCCTTTGCTTGTGCAGCTTGAAGGGGACTTCACGACATTGCTTGCCGACCCAATCATGTCGAAGCGCCCCGAACAGCTCAGTGTGCAGGACTTCATCGACCTTACCTTGCGAATACAGAAGAGCCTGCCATAAGCCCCATAAGTCCTATATGTCCCATATGTCCCATAACTCCCATTAAGCCCATTAAGCCCATAATGAATACCCCCGACATGCGTCTGCTGCAGCTCCTTTCGCAGACTTTCCCCAACAGTGAGAGCGCAAGCACAGAAATCATCAACCTCGAGGCAATCCTCAACCTGCCAAAGGGCACCGAACACTTTGTGGCCGACATCCACGGTGAGCACGAAGCCTTCCTCCACATCCTGCGCAACGCCAGCGGAAACATCAAGCGCAAGGTACACGACCTCTTCGACGGTTCGCTTTCCGAGAGTGTCATGCGCGACCTCTGCACCCTCATCTACTATCCGGAGAAGCGCCTCGAGATGATAGAGGAAAGCGCTGAAGACGACCTTTCCGACTTCTACGCCCGCACCCTGCTGCAGCTCATACAGGTCTGTCAGTCCGTCAGCAGCAAGTACACGCGAAACAAGGTCCGTAAGGCTCTGCCTGCACAATTTGCCTATATCATCGAGGAACTGCTGCACGAAAGCCCTATCGACGATGACAAGGAGACCTACTTCCAACGCATCATAGAGACCATCATACAGATTGGACAGGCTCGTAACTTCATCATTGCTATCTGTAATGTCATCCATAAGCTGAGCATCGACCAGCTCCACATCCTGGGCGATGTCTTCGACCGCGGACCAGGTGCCCACATCATCATGGACTACCTGCTGACGCGCGACAATTTTGACATCCAGTGGGGCAACCACGACGCGCTCTGGATGGGTGCGGCTGCAGGATGCGACGCCTGCATCGCCATCGTGCTGCGCCTCTCGCTGCGCTACGCCAACATGGCAACCCTCGAGGAAGGCTACGGCATCAACCTCCTGCCTCTCGCCACTTTTGCCATGGAGACGTATGCCAACGATCCGTGTGAGCGTTTCCTGCCCCTTGGCAAGCCTGACGACGGACAGGCCGACGAGAAGCGCATCCGCCTCCTCGCGCAGATGCACAAAGCCATTTCCGTCATCCAGTTCAAGCTCGAAGGGCAGCTCATCAGGCAGCATCCCGAATGGAACATCGACCGCCGGGGAACGCTTGAGAATATCGACCTTGAACGAGGCACTTATCGCTTCGACGGACAGGACTACCCGATGCTCGACACCCTCTTCCCCACCGTCAGCCAGGACGACCCGTATCGCCTCACGCCAGAGGAGGAAGAGCTTATGAAGCGCCTGCACCACTCTTTCCGCATCTCCGAGAAACTGCAGAAGCACATCCGCTGCCTCTTCAGCCACGGCTGCATGTACCTCATCTGCAACAGCAACCTGCTCTTCCACGCCTCCGTGCCACTCAATGCCGATGGCAGCTTGCGGCAGGTGATGCTCGATGGCACTCCATATAGCGGACGCGAACTGATGCACCGCATCGGCATGAAGATGCGCTCTGCCTTCCAGCACGACACGCCTCGCGAACAGCGGCTTCAGGCTCGCGACTACTTCTGGTATCTCTGGTGCGGCCCCGACAGCCCGCTCTTCGACAAAGGCCGCATGACGACCTTCGAGCGCTACTTCCTTGCCGACGAGCGGACACACTACGAGGAGAAAGGTGCCTACTACCAGCTGCGCGAAGACCCTGCTGTCTGCACTCGCATCCTCGACAGCTTCGGCGTTGAGGGCGAGACGCGCCACATCATCAACGGCCATGTCCCCGTTCATGCCAGCCAAGGCGAGAACCCCATCAAGGCCGACGGTATGCTCATGGTCATCGACGGCGGCTTTGCCAAAGCCTATCATCACACCACCGGCATCGCAGGCTATACGCTCGTCTATCACAGCCGGGGCTTCGAGCTTATCCAGCACGAGCCGTTCACCAGCACGGCGGAAGCCGTGGCCCGTGGCACCGACATCAAAAGCAGCAAGCAGATCGTCGAGATGATGGGCCGTCGCATCCGTGTCCGTGACACCGACAAAGGCCGCCAGTTGCAGGAGCAGATAACGGAACTCCGTCAGCTCCTCCACGCCTACCGCCACGGCATCATCAAGGGTCTTGGCTCAGGCTCCTAATGCGTTGACAATAAGCTGGATGCAATTCCCGAAATAAGAGCGTGGACTTATGCCAATAAGTACACGTTCTTATGGCGATAAGTACACGTTCTTATGGCAATAAGTACAGGGACTTATCACTATAAGTGCAGGGGCTTTTTATTTTATTACTTCCTTATGCCGCCCACGAGGTGCCTCTTGGCCTGGTCCTTTATGTCTTTGGCTTTGTCGAGGGCATCCTTTGCCAGGCTGTTCTCGTTCTGGAGGTTGTCGGCGTTCTTCTGTAGGAGTTCGATTTTGGTGTTGATGGCTTCGAGGTTCTGCTCTGCCTTCTGTAGCTTCAGCTGTGCCTTGGCAACCTTTTGTTCTGCCTTAGTGGCTTTTGATTGTGCCTTTTGGAGCTTTCTGTCTGCTTTGGCATTCTGTTTCCCGAGCTTGAAGCTCTTGCTCTGTGCCTTGTTGTAGTTGCTTTCTGCTTTCTTTTCAAGCGAAGCGGCTTTCTTGGCAACCTTCAGGTTGTGCTTTGCCTTTTGCAGTTCTGCCGACTTCTGGCTGATTTCCGCCTTGGCGTTGGGGTTGCCGGTCGCCTTGGCGTTCTTTTTCATGGTGCTGAGTTCCGACTTGAGGCGGCTCACTTGGCGGCTGTACTCGTTTTTCCAGTCCTGACAGCTTCTACCGTCGTCCACGCTCTGTGCCATTACTGGCATTGCGATGGCAAGTGCCATCATTGCTAAAAACTTTTTCATTTTTCTTTTATCAGTTTTTTGTTATTTTGTTATTTCGTTATTACAATTCATTTGCACAGCTCGATGCAGACTTTGTCCTGGAAGGCACGCCCTATGGCAGACGAGGCGACGCCCTGGTTGATGATGGCGAAGGCGAGGGTGTGGCCGTTTGCTGCGGTGAGGTAGCCGGCAAGCGAGACGACGCCAGTCACTGTTCCCGTCTTGGCCCGGACTTTGCCCTGGGCTTCAGTGTCCTGCATGCGTTTTTCCATTGTGCCGTCGATGCTTGCTATCGGCAGCGACGGCAGCAGATGCTCTTTAATGGCAGGTGTGCGCCAGGCATAGCCAAGTATGGCAACAAGCATTTCGGCTGACACATAATTATATAATGACAGCCCGCTTCCGTCGGCAACCCTGTATTGTTCTGGGTTTAGTCCGATGCGCTTCAGCAGTTCCTCCGTGCGCCCTGCGGCTTCCTTGCGTCCAGCCCACTTCTTTCCCGTAGTGGCTGCGGTTTGGTAGAACAGGCATTCAGCATAGATATTGTTGCTTTCCTTCATCATCGGCTCCAACAGTTCGTCGATGCTGTGGCGGATGGTATAGACAGAAGAAGACCCTACCCAACCTCCCTTTGAAGGGGAGGCTTTATTCTCCCCCTTTAAGGGGGAGCCAGAGGGGGTCTTTATTCCTGCCGTTGTGAGTGCCTGAAGCCATTCCTCCTCAAAGCAGGCCTTCCCATCTACAAGCAATGCGGAGAGCGGACCGTAGTCGTCGTCCCAGCACCATCCCCAGCCAAGCTCTTTGTCCTCGCGCATTGAGAGGTCGAAGACGACGTTGCCGGCGATGCTGTTGATGCCTTGTTTCTGTTTGATTGTCGCAGCTGCATTGAGCAACTCGTCGGCAGTGACGAGCGGGTCCATGCCGCCAACCACGATGAGGTCGCCTTCCAGAACACCGGCCTTCACATTTCCTGTAATGCGGAAGTCTGTGCGGAACTGGTAATTGCCTTTGAGGAAATGTAGTGCGGTAACGGCCGTCACTATCTTCTGGCACGAGGCGGGACGCATACGATGGGCTGCGTTGATGGCATACAGAGGCTGTCCGTCGGTCAGGTCATAGACGTAGAGACCCAACTGTGTGGTCTCGAAGATGGGCGACAGACAAAGCGAGTCGAGTGCCTGCTGCTTGGCGTATTGCCAAGTCCCCCCAGGGAAGCGATACACTTGCGAAACGAGTGGCCGCGCACTGACGACGACTTCCGGCTCTTCCTCCTCCTCTTCCTCCACAACGACAGGTGTTTGTACCTGTACTGTGACAGGAGCAACAGGACGCACATCGGCCTGATGACTGTTCCTGTGACGAATTGCCGTCTGCCTGGAGGCACACGAAGCTACGAGCAGTAGCAGCAGAAGGAATCTTATATTCTTCATCAGTTTTTTTCTAATAAAAAAAGATATTCTATATATTTGCCGTCTGAGTTTATCCATTCGTTTGTCCATCGCATATTGCTCATAACATTCTTCTTGTAGTTTATCTCTTGGGCTGCGACAACTTTACCGTTTGAATGGAGAATGTCATTCAGTTCCTCTTTAGTGGCTCTTCCGCCAGAGCCGTATGATAAAAGAATATAATGGGCGTTCGTTTGCTCTATCAGTTTCTTGATTGCCTGCATCGCAATGAAGTTCCCCTGTTCATTCTTTTTATACTCTTCAAAGACAGATGGCGACACCGTGTCGCGTGTGTCTTCGCGCCTCTTGGCTTTGCCGAACACTCTTGGCTTGTCGTTCAGGATGATTGTCTTCCATATATGATAGTAAGCCGCATAGCGAACTCTGCTTGGAGGCATCTTCTCATTGTTTGAACCGTATGGTGGGTCAAGGTAAACCAAGTCGTGATACTCCTTAACGACATCAAAGACATCACCCATAACGACCTTGTTATTTGTTGTCACACGATGCCTTTTAGGAAGTTTCAGCACGATGTCGTTGTAGGAACGTGGCGACCAACCAGACAGATACGCCGCATAATGCCCCAACGTATTGTCAACTGCATCCATTGCATAGATGAGGCTTGTGAGCAGGACACACTTGTCTTCCCATTGAAGATGGTATTCTTCAATTTTGTCCCTTATGGCATCAAGCCTCATGGTGTTCTTCATTTGGAAAGGCATCTTGCCGTCTTCGTCTTCTCCCCCATAGTTTTCCGAGAACCATCCCTTATATCCTTGAAGTGCATTCAGTTCTTCAAGGTAAGGCAAATAGAAAGAGTCTGGCTTTTTGGACAGAAGATAACATGTGCCAAACACTTCCGACCATACGGAGATGTCGTTGGCAGTCGTGTTGTAGCCTATCTGCGAAAAGGCTTGGGCAACCCGTGTTGTTCCGCTGAAGGCATCGAGGGCGGACTTCACTTCAAGCCGATCTACCATTTCTATGATATAAGGTAGAATCTTAAGCTTGGAGCCAGTATATTTGATGCCCTCCGTTTCCGGAACCGTCAATACATTCCCGAACAAATCGTGTTGCACGTCCATCCTTATAGTGTTTTCTGTTTCAGGTTGTCAATGTCAGTCTGCAAGATGACATTTGCACTCTTGTGACCATTCTCCGTGCTGTTGAGCGCGAGCTTGAACAACTGGACAAGTGTGAGGTTATGCTCGTAGGAAATCCAGCCATTGGTCAGACTGTCAAAATAGTTTACTGCATTCTTGGTATGAGTCCAGAAGCCGCGCTGCAACGCATTCGCCGCCGCATCCCCATATCTCACTTCACAGATGTATTTGCCATTCTTGTCTATGAACATGTAAATTGGGTGCGAGCGTCCTTTGCCCGGTATGACCTTCTTTAAGTCCTCGTCATACTTATATCCTTTATCTACACGAAGTATCATATTTGTCCGTTTCTTCATCTTGTCGAAGTCGAACACCATAATGTTACATTCTTTCTCGTCCTCACGATAGATAAGAGGCATGACATTGACAGAGTCAAGCGATTGGAAGGCTTCGGATTTAAGGATGTCCTTTATTGTCTTCCTGTCTGTTATAGCATCTCCGTACTCGCAAAGCTTAGGAAACATCTTTGAATCCTTGTCCGTGGATAACTGTAAAGGACCATCTCCGTAGGCTTTCAGGCTCACGGGAATCTCCTCTTTAGTCAGCTCATTCACAATGACAATGTCCTCTTCGTGCTCCTTTGCCCGGAACAAATCTTTGCCCACATGTCTGCTGTCAAAGTCATACATAAACTGATGTATGAATTCTGCAATGCCAATCTCTGCCAAATCTCCGTGAGTCTTGTTCCCTATGAGACGCATGGTGAAGATGTTGGAGAGGGTGTTTTCAACAAGGTCTGGCCGTTTGCTTGCAAACAGCTTAAACCTTTTCTGGAAGTCCTTGTATAAAACTCCTGTTGTATGTAATCGGTTCATGCCTTTAATTCATTAGACGGTACAAATATAGACAAAATTCTCGAATCGTAAGCTAGTTGTGATAAAGAAATTCACCTTTTTCTGGCTGCAAAGGTACGAATAACTGAGCAAATAAACAACAGGAAAGCCCCCTTTTTACTTCCTTTTTTTGTTGGATGCTTTAGTGTAGAGTCAACCAGCAAGAGCCTTTCAAAGCCGCTTTAATATTATTAAATAATGTATACACAATTAAACCTTTGTACCATTCGTTATATCAAAAATAGACAGACCTCAAACACTTCTTATAACATACGGAATGAAATCAATCAAACTTATCCTGACCGCTTGCATGGTCATAGGTCTGCTCGCTCTCTACGCAGCAGAGACAGACGGCTTCTATTTCTGGAAGAACGGCAACTACACCCGGTTCAACTTTGGCGAAATCTCCTTCAGCGAAGAAGGGATTAGCATCGGCGACGCCACCTTCAGCGTGGACGACATAGACAGCATCACCTTCACAAAGCCTGCTGAGCCGATTGTGGCGACAGATACATTGTATATCACTTACGACGGCACATCGGCTACGGTCACTCCGCAGAATGTTGATGGCATAAACACAGAGGTCAGCGGTGCGGCCGTCAGCATCACCAATGCCAATACCGACCGCGAGATGACCTTTGTCCTCAGTGGCGAGTGTACAGACGGCAGCTTCACCTACGACGGTAGCTACAAGGCTTGCATCCGGCTTGCCGGCATCAACCTGAAGAGCACCACGGGAGCGGCTGTCAACATCAAGTGCGGCAAACGCATCGCCCTTGAGCTGCTCGACGGAACCGACAACTTCCTGACCGATGCTACGGGCGGCGATCAGAAGGCTGCCCTCTACTGCAAAGGGCACTTGGAGGTAAGCGGGGGCGGCACGCTCACCGTGAAGGGCAACACGAAGCACGCCATCAGCACAAAAGAATACCTGCTCGTGAAGAAGACGACTGGCACCATCACCATCACCGGAGCTGAGAGTGACGGCATCCACGCCGGGCAGTACTTCAAGATGAATGGCGGCACCGTTACCGTCAGCGGCACGAAGGGCGACGGCATACAGGCCGAGGCAACGGGCGACGGCGACGAGGACGACGGACAAGTCATCATCCGGGGCGGCGACATCAACGTCTCGGTTGCAGAACGGGACGCAGCTGCCATCAAGAGCGACAGCCTGATGAGCATCTCCGGCGGCAAGCTTACCATCACCACGACAGGCGACGGCGACAAGGGCCTCAAAAGCAAGGCCGACATCAGCATCAGCGGCGGAGAGCTGACCTTTACGCAGAGCGGCAACTATATCGTCGAGGACAATGACCCAGGGTACGTCACCAGCATCAAGGCGGACGGCAACCTGGATATTAGCGGCGGCAGCATCGAGATAAACAACAACGGCGAAGCTGGCAAGGGGCTTAGTACCGACGGCGACGTCTCCATCAGCGAGGGAGACGACGCCTCGCTCACCATGAACATCAAGGCCTTGGGCATAGGCGGCACGCTCGACCTCTCGCGCAACGTGGATTCAGGCTCTGGCTCGGGAGGCGACAGCGGCGACGAAGACCCCAAACCTGTCTATCGTATTTGTGTCGCGCTCAGCAGCTCAAACAGCCAGTACTGGAAGAACGTCGTCTATCTCTACAGCAGCGACGGCACGAAGATTGCACAGATGACGAACACCATTACCGTTGCCGCCACGGGTCAGACCACGCGCACATTCTATTATTACGACTTCGACGAGCCTACGACAGGACAGTTCTACTTCGCCAGCGACGACTATACAAGGACTGGTGGAGGTCCTGGTGGTCCCGGTGGAGGCGGCGGCCAGACCTACAGCATCCGTACGTCGCCTGTCAACGGTCCGACGGAAAGCACGCCCTCTGTCTATTACTATATCAACACGTCAAACCCATCGAGAAACGGCAGCGTCTATAACTTCACCGTTACAGACTACACATCGCGCTACAAGGACGGCACCATCACGGACACCGGCAGCGTCTCACCCTCTGGCGGTAACTTCGTGACGGCAGCAGCCATCAAGGGCGACGGGAACGTCACCATCGGCGGGGGCACCATCACCATCAACAGCACAGGCGCAGCCTCCAGGGGCATCACCTGCGACAAGGTGCTCCAGACGACTGGCGGCTCGCTCACCATCACCAACAGCGGCACAGGCCTGGGCAGCGGTAACAACACCGCGACGGCCAAGGGTCTGACTTGCGACGGCAGTATCGACCTGCAAGGCGGCTCCATTACCATCAAGATGACAGGTGCTGGAGGCAAGGGCATCAAGAGCGACGGCACGCTCACCATCGGCAAGAGCGACGCGGAAGGGCCTGTCCTCAACGTCAGCACGACAGGTACACAGTATGCAAGCACATCATCGGCCAAGGCTATCAAAGCCGTGGGAGCCATCACGATAAACGGCGGCGAAAGCGTTATCACTACCAGCCAGAACAAGGCCGAAGGAATGGAGAGCAAGCTGAAGTCGAATGCCTCGATTGTCTTCAAGGGCGGCAAACACTACTTCAAGTGCTACGATGATTGCATCAACACGGCTGGCGCGATCAAGTTCGACGGCGGTGTCGTCGTCTGCTACGGCTATGGCAACGATGCCGTTGACAGCAACTACGGACAGGCCGGAGCCATACAAATTGGCAATGGAGCCGTGCTGAGCTATACCAGCAAGGGCAGTCCAGAAGAGGGTTTCGACTGCGACAACAACAGCTACATACAGATTACGGGCAACGGCATCGGCATCAGCGCTGGCGGCAGTCAAGGCGGCGGTGGTGGCGGCTGGGGAGGAGGAGGCTCCTCAAGCAGCATCGGTAGTGCTGTACAAGGCTACAGCCTCAGCACCACCTCCATCAGCTATAGCACAGGCCGCTACTACACCATTGCCGACACAAGCGGCAACAACCTCGTCACCTATTCCTTCGAGGCCGCCTTCAGCAGCACTCTCTCCCTCTTTACAGCCACAGGCATGACAAAGGGCAGCACCTACACCGTCAAGTACAGCACGTCCGCTCCCACCGATGCCACAACCGCCTGGCACGGCCTCTACCTCGGCAGCACCACCACCGGCACCACACAAGTCACAAGCTTCACCGCAAAATAAGAGGAAAATTACCTAAACAACTCCTCCAGAGTAAGTGTTTTGCCAGTACCACCATGGGAGTACTCCAGTACTTCCGAGGGAAAACTCCAGTACTCCCACGGTGGTACTGGAGTCCTGCAATAAAAAAATTTTAGGAGGACTGGCGGAAATGTCAGGGTTAAAAGGCCACTCCGAGGTTCAAGGCCACCTTGTTCTGGCGGCTTGGCGCAAAGTTGTAGAGGCGGTGGTCGGTGATGCCCCGCGAATAGGTGAAGGTGAGCTGTGCGGCATAGATGCGTAGCGCCAAGCCGAATTCCACCTGTATGTTGGCTTTGCGCGGTGTGTAGTCGTCATAGACATAGTTCTGCACATCATATTGAACGTATTCCGTCCAGCCGCCAGTCGCAGACTGTATGGCACCGCTAATAATATCCCCTAACCAGCTTCCCGTGGAATGTGCGACATATCCGTGATCTATTCTTTTCACTCCATTTGCGTCTGTACGCGGTCCGTTCTTGAACCTACCCTTCATGGCTATATTGAAGCCGATGCCTGCGTATGGGGTGACACTGATGTTTTCGTTCCGGGGGGCGATGGGCAGGCGGAACTGGACATGCAACGGGATGTAGAGGCAATGCTCATTGAAGCGATCCCAGCCGTTCTCCCTGAGAAAGTGGTCGTGGCTGATGTACCATTCATAGTAGAGGCCTGTACGCCAGCCCACTCCGTAGCGGATGCATTGTTCGAAATGCACGCCGAACTGCACACCATTGAGCACTTTGTTGCGGTTGCCCCAAAGGTCTTCGTGGTAGGTTATGCCGTTCGCCTTTGTCGTCCATTCCTTGGCAACCCATCCCACAGAGAATCCGCCGTGGAACTTCTTGTCGTCGACGGTGAACAGGTCGCTTTTTCTGGGTTTCGCTTTCCATGAAGCATTCTCATTCCATACGGCATACTCGTTCTCATTCACTTGGGCATAGGCTGCCTGTGGCAGGAGCGTCAGGACAAGCGCCGCAGCTGCCAGAAGATTTCTTTGAGTAGAAGTTTTCATTGTGGTTAATGGTTTGTCGTTTTTCCGATAAAAAGCTTGTGAATGGTGGACAGGTGCAAAGGTATAAAAAAAAGCCGAACCGCCAAGCGATTCGGGGGAAAAATATGATTGCGGATAGTCTGTTCCTTATTTACTTCAATGTCAGGAGGGCGTAGTTGATGCCGTCGCATTGGATGGATGTGCAGGCAAGGGTGTCTTCTTGCTCGATGGTATCGACTGTTTGGCGCACATAGACAGGTCGCTCGACGATTCTTTCCTTCTCCACTACCTGCGTGAGGTACAAGGTGTCGTGAACCGGACGAACCACTTCGACAGTATCTGTCGTCTGAACAAACCGGACGGACGGCTTGTCGCCTACAAATGCATCCAGTGACATGCCAAGGACTATGCCTGCAACAGCCGCGGCTGGTGTGGCAACCCAACCCCAGTAGGAAGCCTTTTGGCTGAGTGGGTTTGCGGGGACACGCAGTCTCTTGTTGTCTTCAGAGGCAAGTTGTTTGGCCGATGTGCTGAGTTTATCTTCAAAGTATGTCATGATGGGTTAAGTTTTTTCTTGAGTGTTTGGGTTAGTGTATGCAGCCGAGATTTGACGGTTCCCTCTGGTATCGCCATTACTTCGGCTATTTGCGGCACTGAAAGCTCCTCTTCGAACCGAAGGGAAAAGAGCAGCCGACCATCGGGCGACATTCGCTCCAATTCCTGTCTCAAAGCAAGGTCGAAGGCTTTGTCGTCTAATGTCTCGATGATTTTGCTGTCCTCTATGACCGTCTGATGTTGGGCGACGAACAGCTCGAACTGCTTCTGATGTTCGGCGTGACGATAGTGATTCTTGAGCAGATTGAAGGCGATGGTGAAGAGCCAGGTGCGGAAACTTGTGTCCGTGAACTTGTCGCGAGCCGTCCAGACACGCACGAAAGCGTCCTGCACAAGGTCGGCTGCCAGAGCTTCATCCCGTTCCACCTGTCTGAAGAAGAAGCCCATAAGCCTACGGGAATGGCGATGATAAAGCTCGCCAAAAGCTCTATCATCGTCTTTGCTGCCCACCCTTTGCATCAGTTCATCGTCCGAGAGCGAGCCGAGGGGTTTAAAGATTAATTGAACATTGAACATTGATCATTGAACATTAATCATTGAAGTTGTTCCTTCAGCAGATTATCGTAATAGGCTTTATAGGCTTTCTGCTGCTCTGGGCGGTCTGTTTTCTTCTTATGTGCAATTGCACATCTCTCCACACATTTGCTGAGGATGTTGTACAGACGCTTAGCCTGTGCCTCGTCACCTTTCTTTCGGAATTTAGATATCAAGTTCGCCAAGAGCGTCACATGATTCAAGTCCATTTGCTCGCTCGTTTCCCACGAGTCATAGACGAGGTCAGGCTCGGCCAAGTACTCCAGGCTGTAAACCTCCTTCACGTTGTGCATCGCCACCTCGAAATTGTTGTACGGCTTGGGACTATATTTCAGCACAAGTCCCTCGTTGTAGATGCTGTCCTTGTCAAGTACGGTGATCATGGAATTTGTGGGCGACAAGTAGGCAGGTCGCTTGCTCTCATGGATTATATACATAATAATGTCGGATTCGTAGTGTTGTAGCCATTCCTCGCCATACTTCCCATAGTCCTGCACATTCAGGGTTAGCGGCTCTATGTTCAGTTTCTTGTAGAGGGCCTCCATGAAGGGCGTTGCGTGGAGGAAAGAGTAGTTGATAATAGTGACGTCCGTTCGCTCGCCCAGTGCTTCTTGCAGCACCTTCATGGGTACTGTGTCAAGGTCGCCATTGGAAAAGTAGAGGGCATTTGGCGGCAAACATTGGAGCATATTATAGTTGAAATGCATGATGCGGGTGGGGAAATACTTGTTTTGGTACGTTTTGGTG
>JAFXZK010000109.1 GCA_017541265.1 Bacteroidaceae bacterium
AATTCATAATTATTGCCTAACGGCCCGCTTTTTGTTAATTTGCAGTCTTGTCTTGGGTTTCGTTCTGCTAGATTTGCAATCCGGCAGTGGAGAGTATAAGCATTTGTAATGCGATAAAAGATGAATGTCGTGGGATTGCAAATCCCTATATTCTTCACGGTCGGATTGCAAATCCGACCGAACGAGGGAAACAGTTATGAATTGAAAATTATGAATTGTCTAAACCAGTTCGAGCACGTCCTGCGGCTGCTGGGCGAACACGGTTGCGCCGTGGGCGAGGAGGAAGTTGCGGCTGCGGAAGCCCCAGAGGACAGAGATGCAAGGCAGTCCGGCATTGTCGGCTGTCTGCAGGTCGACATCCGAGTCGCCTACATAGACTGCCTCAGAGGCGGCGACACCGAGTTTCGACAGTGCAGCCTCCACCATGTCGGGCGCAGGCTTGCGGGGAATGCCGGGCTGCTCACCGATTGCCACATCTATCACGCCCTGGAAGTAGAGGCGCGACAGCTCTGTCACGCCTGCCTGCAGCTTGTTGCTCACCACTGCCATGCGATAGCCTTTGGCATGAAGGGCTGTGAGCAGGGAGGCGATGCCCGGATAGAGTCGCGTATGATCCTGGCAGTGAATAATATAGTGCGCACGGAAGGTTTCGAAGCATTGCTCTGTTATTCTGGTGCCTGCGTCTGCTGGGACGGCCCGTTCAATGAGTGTCCGCACGCCGTTGCCCACAAAGCGGCGCACCTCGTCGAGCCTGCGTTCCGGAAGGCCGCAGCTTCGCAAAGCGTAGTTCACGCTAATGAAGAGGTCTTCGAGTGTGTCGGTCAGCGTCCCGTCGAGGTCGAATATGATAGCCTTGTATTTCATCTTTTTGTTTGCGGCTGCAAAGGTACGAAAAAAGATTAAAGATTAAAAATTAAGGATTAAGAATTTATGCAAACTGACTAAAGAGGACATAAATAATGACAGTTTTATACAATTAATGCAATTATTTGCATAATTTTGCTTGGCTTATAAAACTTTTTTGCTAATTTTGCTTCGCAGAATGTCGTTATTTAAGTGAAAAGAGAAAAGTGAAAAGTGAAGAATATGCTGCCGTGCGCGTTGTTGTGAACTGTTGCCTCGCCTGCCTTCTGACTTTTTTGGGGACGCTGCAGGCTGCTGCTGATTTGACGTTTTCGCAGACGGCAGTGGGCTTCCCGATTGTAGGAGCGGGCAGCAATGCCGTCTTTGTTGTCAGCGCGAACGATGCAGAGGTAGTCACGACGGTGGCCCGTTGCGTCATCCAGGACATAAAAGCCGTCACGGGCAAGCAGCTGACGCTTGCAAATTCAAATATATTAAATTCAAAATTCAAAATGGGAGGCCAAGGCACTCTCCCAAAGGGTGAGCAGGAAGGGGGCTTGGATGCAAGTTATCCTATCATTGCAGGCACCATCGGACAGTCTGCCATCATTGACGCTTTGATTGCCGATGGCAAGGTGGATACCACAGGTCTCACCGGTGTTTGGGAAGCTTACGCTTTGCAATTGGTCAGCAATCCGATGGAAGGAGTTGGCCTGGCTCTTGTCATCATGGGAGGCACGCCTCGCGGTACAGCTTATGGTCTCTTTGAGATAAGCCGCCGTATCGGTGTCTCGCCCTACGTTTGGTGGGCGGACGTGGGGCCTGCTCCGATGTCTTGCATCTATGTCCAAGGCGACAGAACAGATGTGGAGAAGCCCTCCGTCCAGTACCGCGGACTCTTCATCAACGACGAGGACTGGGCGCTTCTCCCGTGGGCAAAGAAAACCATTGACGCTGCGTACAACAATATCGGTCCGAACACCTACGAGAAGGTCATGGAGCTTCTGCTACGCCTGCGTGCCAACTGCCTCTGGCCCGCTAAGCATGGCAGTTCGCGTGCCTTTTGGTCGATGGAGGAGAACAAGCGCTTGGCGAAGGCCTGGGCCATCGTGATGAGCAGCGGCGACAGCATGTTGCGCGACAACCTCTGGGAGTGGCCACGCTTCAAGAGCGGCAACAACAGCAGCAACTTCACTTTTGCCACGAACCCGGAGGGCTGCATCGACTATTGGGCGAAACGTGCCGGCGAGGCACGCGATTACGAGGGCATCTACGACATTGGCATGAGAGGTCTACAGGATGTCGCCCTGCTCGGCTACGAAGGTCAGGCAGCCCAGTTGCAAGGACTCACCGACATCATCGCTGCACAGCGCAAAATCATCACCGACTCCCTTGGCGGCGATGCGACAAAGGTGCCGCAGATATATATTCCATACAAGGAGGCGCTCACGCTCTACAATGCCGGCTTGCAGATACCTGACGACGTGACAATGTGCTGGGTGGACGACAACTACGCCTTCATCCGCCAGCTGCCTACGGCGCAGGAAAGGAAACGAAGTGGCGGGCACGGCATCTACTACCACCTCAGCTACTTGGGCAATCCCTGCTCCTACATCTGGCTCAGCACCATCTCGCCCTCACTCATCAGCTACGAGCTTTGCAAAGCCTATGAGAATGGTATGCAGCGCTTCTGGATGGTCAATGTGGGCGACATCAAGCCTGCGGAGGTCGAGTTCGAGTTTTGCATGGAGCTGGCTTGGAACGTCAACGCATGGACACCCGAAAATGCTTGGAAGTTCAGCCGTTGGTGGGCAGCGAAGACCTTCGGCGAAGACTGTGCCGACGAGATGGCAGACATACGCCTTGAGCACTACCGCCTCGCCGCCCAAAGCAAACCCGAGACCGTCTGGCACGTTACCTTCACGACGCAGGAGATGGAGCAGCGCATCAGTGACTACCAGGCACTTGCCGCCCGCGTGCAAAGCCTCGAGGCAAGCATCCCGGAACGCCTGAAGGATGCCTACTTCGAACTCATGGCTTACCCCATCCTCGCCACAGCAGGGCAGAACATCAAAGCCTACGGTGCCAAGCTCAGCTATTGGTACGCAGGCATCGGCGACCACTCCCGCAGCATGAAGTATGCCGCCCTTGCGCGTGCCGGCTACAGCGATATCCTCTATCTCACAAATATATATAATAATGTATTAGCCGGTGGCAAGTGGCAGAAGATGATGGACAAGTCGCCCAACGCAAGCGACACGGGTTCGCAGTTCGGTATGCCCTACGCAGCCACAGCAAGTGACACCAACGATGCGAAAGGTGAGCTGCCCGACGAAGGCTACATCTATGTCCCCAGCGACAGCTACACCGCCAGCAGAGGTGCCTGGCAGACGCTCGACAATCTTGGCGTTGGCGGCAGGAGCGTCACCGTCTGGCCCATCGACTATACCACATACACTGCCACCACGGCACGCAGCAAAGGGCCTTACGTCGAATACACCTTGCCCGTAGAGAAGGGCAGTTATCAGATTATTGTCCGTTGTTTGCCCACCTTCCCCATCACGACTGCCAACGACCTTTGTGTGGGGATGGGCATAGGGGCAGGCACGGTGACGGCAAAGAGCATCAAGTGCAGTGCCGAGACGAACATCTGGAGCGACAATGTGATGCATGGTTACGCCGAGGCACGGTTCACTTATAAGGCAATCTCCGCAAAAGACGTGGCGTTCCGCTTCTATGCCATGAACCCTGCCCTCGTCATCAGTCAGATTGTCTATCGCCGCACCGACAGCGAAGACCTCACCCTGACGAACCAGCTTCTTGTCAATGCCGACTTTGAACTCTACAAGAGCAGCGGCGGCTCTGTCCTCACCAATCCTACGGGCGGCATACAGCGCGGCGTGCCCTATGGCTGGTCGCTGGATGGCACGATGAGTGGCAACTCGTATGGCATCTCGAACAGCGACGGCTCCATCAACTGGAACGACGGCGGCTCCGTCTGCTGGTTCAAGGCGAAGCCCATGCCCGAGGACTTCCGCCTCTATCAGACCATCCCCGCCAGCAAGCTTGAACCGGGCGTCTATGAGGTGGGCTGCTGGCTCTGGAACCAGACGGGCAAGCGCGGTCCATGCCGCCTCTTTGCCAACGACCATGTACAGTACTACGCCCACAAGAGCGACTACGATCAAATCCTCAAAGCCGACGAAGTGAGCAGCTTCGCAGGGCATAAGGCTGGTTACGAGACGCATACCGTCATGCATCCTATGCGCGTCGTGCTCCAAGTCCGCGAGGGCGAAGACCTCACTGTAGGCATCAAGACCAGCTGCATCAACAATGACGGCAAGCAGACCGACGAGACAGGATGGTTCAAGGTTGACCATTTCACCATTCGCCGCTTGGGCGATTTGCCGAAGGAAAACACAGATGACCTCACGCAGGAACTCATTGTGAACAGCGATTTTGAGTACAAATCAGCAACGGAACTGGCTAACGGTGCCACCGTGAAAGGCAGCGTGCCTTACGGATGGAGCGTGTCTTATTCCGACACATACAGTCTGACGAACTCTGGCCTCTATGGCAATGGCGACGGCATGCACGGACAGAACTACTGCGCCTTCACTCCTTCGGGCTACAAGCCTATGCCCAACGACTTCTGCCTCTACCAGACCATTCCTGCCGACAAGCTGCAGCCCGGCACCTATCGCGTGAGCTGCCTCTTCTGGAGCGAAGCAGGGCAGGAGGGCATGGGACGTCTTTTCGCCAACAACGAGGTGCAATACTACGGCTCTGCCCACGACTACGAGCAGAACCTAACACCCGGCGAAAACAACTCCTTCGCCACCTACATCAGTGAAGCTGTCGACGGCAAGTCCATGCAGGAGCTAAGCGTGCTTGTCAGCATCGGCGAGGGCGAAGACCTCATGCTTGGCATCCGTTCCGGTTCGCTCAAAGGCGACGGCACACAGCCCACAGGCACCAACCGCACCGGCAAGTTCCGCGTCGATTACTTCCGCATCGAACGCCTCACGGACGACGACCCGGACGGCATCGCCTCCCCCGATGAGACCGATAAGCCTTATATGTCCTATAGGACCTATAAGTCCTATGAGACCTATGACTTAAGCGGTCGCAAAACTGCAAATTGTAAATTACAAAAGGGCATTTATATAAGGAATGGCAGAAAAGTCGTAATCAACTGAAAAACAGGAACTATGAACAGGACTCCTTACAGACATCCCAATAAGAGCACGTTCTTATGCCAAAAAGTCCCCGTACTTATGCCAATAAGTACACGTTCTTATGACGATAAGTACAGGGACTTATGGAGATAAGTACAGGGACTTTTTGAAGGGAATACTCAAACAAAACATATTCAATAACTTAACTCAAACAATATGAAACGTAAACTCTACTCTTTCGCCCTGGCAGGTTTGATGATGCTTGCAGGGCAGGCTGCATGGGCCGACCTGCAGCAGAATGGGAACGGCGCGTACCTCATCGGCAGCAAGAGCGACTTGCAAGCCTGGACTGAGGTTGCCGGTTACGAGAGCACGGACGTGGTGCTCACCGGCGACATCGAAGGGCTGGACTTCATGCTCTGTACGAACTCTACTTCGTATTCAGGCACCTTCGACGGTGCAGGGCACACCATTACCCTCAACTACGACTTCCAAGGCAAGCAGACCGGCATGTTCTACAACTTCGCTGGCACAGTGAAGAACCTCGTCGTAGGCGGCTACATTAAGGCCACCTACAAGAACTGCGCTGCCTTTGCCGCCTACAACTGGAGCGACAATTCCCTCTTCGAGAATTGTGTCAGCATCGTCAGCATCGACGTGGACTACACTGCCAATGCCTCCAATGCAGGCTTCATCGGCTACACCAACCGCAGCACAACCTTCCGCAACTGTATCTCTGCCTATAAGGTTAAGGGCAATCAGGGCTACAACAACGGTTTCTGCGGATGGATTGGCAACAGCAAGACAACGACCTACGTCAACTGCATATCCATCGAGGAAGCAGAAACCATGAGCACTTTCTCTTGGGGCAACCCAACAGGAAACTTGTCCCTGACCAACTGCTTCTGCCTACAGCAGGATGCAGACCCGGCAACAGGCTTTAACGGCTGCACATATGTTACATACGACATGATAGCAAGCGGTGAGCTTTGCTTCAAGGCGAACGGCGACCAAAGCAGCATCAACTGGTATCAGACGCTGGGCGAGGATGCCATACCTCTGCCTTTCCCCGACGGCCATGCACAGGTCTATGCCGTGGGCGAAGTGAACTGTGCTGGCGTTGCCTTGGGCGACGTCACCTACAGCAACGATAATAGTACGCCGGCTCCCAAGCACAACGATGTGGATGGCTGGTGCTCTGTCTGCGGACAGCTCATGCAAGACCACATCACACCCAATGCTCAGGGCTTCTATGAGTTGGGCAGCACAGCCGACGTGGAATGGTTCGCGGCAATGGTCAACGATGCACACCTCACGACCATCAACGGCATGCTGACCGCCGACATCGACTATCAGGGCGTGGTGAACGCTCATACGCCCATTGGCCTCAACACGACCTTTAAGTACAACGGCACGTTTGACGGCCAGGGACACCGCATCAAGAACATGATCATCGACGGCACAGGCAGCTATCAAGGCTTCTTCGGCATCATACGCGGTGCCACCGTCATCCGCAACCTTATCATCGACAAGAGCTGCGAAGTGACGGGTGCTGATTATGTTGGCGGCATTGCCGGTGCAGCACAAGCAGATGCAGGTGCCCCTCTCATTATTGAGAACTGCGTCAACGAAGCAACTGTCACCGCTACCACCAAAAGTGCCAGCGGCTTCATCGGCGCTGGTCAGAGTGGATATCCCGCTATCCAACTCAAGAACTGTCTTAATACGGGCGAAATCACAGGCAATCCCGCAACGGCATTCTGCTCTTGGATAAACAAAGGCGGCAGCTCCTTGACGAACTGCGTCAACCTTGGCACAATCAATGGGGCTGACCTTTCAGGCAACAAGTTCTCTTGGTATTGCCAACTCATTCGCTACGAACCAAACACCTTGACAATGACCAATTGCTATGACTTCACTGACTTCAACGATGAGGGCATTGGTCATCAGGGCACCGATGGCGACTGGCTCACCGATGAGCCTCTCACGAGCGGCGAGCTTTGCTTCACCCTCAATGGCGACCAGTCACAGCTCGTGTGGAACCAGCGACTTGGCATAGACGGCTATCCTGTTCCTTATTATATAGAGGGCGGTCAGGTCTATGCTGGCGGACAACTCAACTGCGACGGCACACCGCTTGACGTCAATGGCTATAGCAATACGCCCAGCGGCGAGATTCCGCCTCACGAGTTCGAGGACGGCTTCTGCGTCAACTGCGGAAAGGGCGACCTTAACTACGCTCCCCTCGAAGATGACTTCTATATGTTGAGCAACGCCAGCCAACTCTACTGGTTTGCCCGCATGGTCAACGAGTTTGGCAACACAGGTTGGAACGCCCGTCTTGCAAACGACATCAACATGGAGGACTATAGTGACATGTTTGAGCCAATTGGCAACGGCACCAACCCCTATCGCGGTCACTTCGACGGTCAGCAGCATCGTATCAGCGAACTCCACATCAACTACTCCAGCAATTATGTGGGTTTCATCGGACGCTGTGGCAATGGCGCACTCATCGAGAACCTTCTTCTTGACGAGACTTGCTCCATCAGTTCGACAGGCGAATGCGTTGCCCTCGTCGGCGGCACCAATCAGATGGCTGGTACCGTCACTTTGCGCAACCTGGGCAATATGGGCAATGTCTATGCGGGCGGCGTACAGGCAGCCGGCATCTTCGGCGGCAACACAGGCAGCCAGACAACCCTCCTTATCGAGAACTGCTTCAGCACAGGTGCCATCGAAGGTAGCAGCGATGCAGGTGCTCTCGTGGGTTGGGGCGGCAGCGGTGGCAAGGCTACCATCAACAACTGCTGGAGTTGCAGCGAGGTAAGTGGCTACAGCGAGGGCAAGAACCTCTACTTCGCCCGTGTCACAGACGGCAACCTCTCCAACAACTTCTGCACAAGTGAGATTGAACAGCAGGTAGCCCTCATTGGCTACGACGAAATTATGAACGGCACGCTCTGCTACAAGCTCAACGGCGACCAGAGCAGCATCACATGGTTCCAAAACCTCGACAACGGCGCTGAGGTGGACGACCAGCCTTTGCCTTTCCCAAATGGTCACGGACAAGTTTATCCCAAGGGCAAGATGCTTTGCGATGGAACGGTTGACCCGTCCGGCATGACATACTCCAACAGCAATGAGGTCGTCATTCCTGACCATCACTTCGAGGACGGCTTCTGCACCGTCTGTGGACAGGAAGATGCAAGTTACACAGGCTTCCTCTCCGTCATCAAGAATGCCAACTTCACCAACGACAGCAACTTCTGGACAGGCAACGACTTCGCCGTAAGCAATGGCGTGGCAGAGCAGGCTGGCAAGACCTTCGACACGCATCAGGACATCACAGACCTTGAGAACGGCGTCTATAAGCTTCGCCTGCAGGGCTTCAGCCGTGCCGCAGCTCTCGACAGCGAGGCATACGAAGACTTCCTGGAAGACATGATGCGCAACACCTACTACTATGCCGAGTCAGCCGGCAAGCGTCAGGCTCGTCGCATGGTTGACATTACTTCCGACGGCAAGGATGCACAGATGAACGGCGGCGTAGGCGAAGTGCAGCTTCCCAATGGCGACTATGTTCCCTCAACGACGGCTGCCGCTGCAGTCTATATTGGCAAAGGCCACTACTGGAACAAGCCGCTCTATCTGGCTGTCACCGATGGCACGCTGCGCATCGGCTTGAGCAATCAAATCGACTCAAAGGATGCATGGAGCGTCATCGACCGCGTCCGCATTGAGTATGTGGGCAACGATGCCGAGGCATACGCTCTCATTGCACAGCAGATTACCGACGATGCTCAAGACCTTGGAGATGTCCTCGGTCAGGAGACACTCAAGGACGCTTACAACGAAATTGTGGAAGGCGCAGAGAACCTCACCGAGGTTGATGCCATCCTTGAAGCTGCCGACCAGGCAAGCCGCCTGCCCGACCTGATTAAGCTCAGCGTGGCTGCTTACGAAAACTATGCCGCTGCTATTCAGGCCATCATCGCAGAATGGGAGAGCCGCGACGACCTCTTTGGCGATGATGCCGACAGGCTTGAGAATTATCTGACGCAAGAGGAGGGACCCTCCGAGGACTTCCCCAACGGCACATATTTATATATTATGGAGAACCGCCTGCTGGGTGCAGAGCAACTTACCGCAGAGATTGCCTTTGCACAGCAATTGCTGCAGACAGCAATACTGAACAGCGCATCCGAAGGTTCCGACCTCACTTCCCTCATCGTCAATCCCAAGTTCGACAGTGCAGAGGCATGGACGGGCTGGACTGTCACCGAGGGCCGTGCCGAAAGCGGTTACAACATGGTACATGGCGGCGGCTTCACCGATGTCTTCCCTGTTGCTGCTGCCTACAACATGGAGTTCGAGGTCAGCCAGGAACTCACGGGCCTTAGCGATGGCATCTATGCCCTCACGGCACAGGCCTTCTATCGTCCAGGTGCAGGCCACGAAGGTCTCTACGACGGTACCGACATCATCCCTGCGCAACTCTTCATCGGCGAGTATGCAATGCCTGTGCTGAGTGTCTATGCCGACAAGCTCAGTTATATTGATGCACAGAACGGTGTCAACTGCCGCTATGATGCCACCAGCGACGAAGCGGCTCCCCACAACGGAGAGCAGACAGGCAGCGTGGATATTGACACCAACGAGGGCGAGGGCTACTTCGTGCCCGACAACGTCTATACCGCCAGCTTCGCCTTCAACGGCAAACGCTACGAGCAGACTGTCTATGGCCTCGTCAAGGGCGGCAAACTCACCATCGGCATACGCAATGTCGGCAATCCCTGGCATGGCAAGAACCTGACCATCTGGGGCAACTTCCGCCTCACCTTCCTTGGCGAAAGCGGCAACGCTATCAACAGCATCCTCGACCAATACAGTCAGCGTGTCGAGCTTCTTGACCAGCAGCGTTTCGAGCAGGAATACTATTTCAGCCAATCGCATGTTGATGCCATCCTTAATAAAATTGCTGCGGCAAGGAGTGCCGGCAAGGAGGAGCAGCTGCAGCTCATCGAAGAGATTAACGCCGAGTTCGTTGCCATTCCTGCAAGCGCCGGCATCTATAAGCGTCTGCTGGAGATTGCGCAGTTTGCGTCGGATATGGCCGACGGCCTTGAAGGAGGCGAACTGCAGGATGAGATGTATGCCATTTATGAAGAGCTTGTGGGAATTGTTCTCGATGGTTCTTTGACCGACGAAGAGGCAGAGCAGAAGATTGCCGAGCTGATGCAGAATCCTGCCATTGGCGGTGTTGTCTATGTGCAGGGCGACCTCTACGACGAAAACAGCGAGAACGGCGAGTGGAGCTACAACCAGATGTGTTCGCTCTATCCTTTGCAGATGAATGAAGAGGGCAAGTTCGTGGGCTATGCCATCCTGCAGGACCGCAGCCGCCGCACCAATGCCGACCAGCGTGCCGGCCTCTATTTCCGTCGTATCAACACGATTTACAAGTGTGCTGACGCGAACCGCAGCTTCATCACGCCCAGCCGTCAGCACTTCAATGTGCAGGAGGGCGGCAGCGACTTCCAGGCACTCAACGGTTCCTATTACATTGAACTCGACCTCGAGAACATGACAGCCAGCTTCGACCTGATAGGCGAATACAAATGGGACAACGCAGTCTTCGTGACCGGTACGCTCAACAACCGCCAGGGTACGCAGATGCGCTGGAAGAACGACGAGCAGGTGCCCTTGCAGCATGTAGGTAATGGTAAGTACGTTGGCGTGGTTGACCTTGTGAACGACAATAGCAACCCCTACTGCTCGTTCGGCATCATGGCTTGCCGCAGCATTCAGGACATGGTGAACTACAGCACCACGGCGCGCGCCAGCTGGACGGAGGCACGCTACGGCAGCGAGACGCAGTACCTCGAAATCCAGAGCGGACAGGAGGTGACCGACCTCGTGCGCGGCCTCGACCGCACATGGCGCATCTCGCCTGCCGGCAAGTACCTCATCGAGTTCGACATGGACAAGGCCTCCATGAAGGCTACCCTGCTCAGCACGAAGGGCAACGGTAGCGAGGCCAATCCTTTGCAGATTGCCGACAAGTACGACCTGCAGTCTCTGCGTGACCGCCTCTCTGACGGCAAGACCGTCTATGCCAAGCTCACTGCCGACATCGACATGGAGGGCGAAGGCTGGTGGCCCCTGAACAGTACCTTCTATGCCAACAGCTACACGGAGGGTTACGGCAAGGCTGTCTCTCTGGACGGTGCAGGCCACATCATCAAAAACCTGACGGTGAATGGCAGCCGCGACATAGCTTTCTTCGAGACAGGCTTCTTCGGTGCTCTCGTGGGCAGTGTGAAGGACCTTGGTCTCTACAATGCAACCGTCTATGGCGGCAACGCACAAGAGGCAGGCATTCTGGCAGGCGTCCTTGGCATGGACACAAATTCTGCCACTGTGGATAAATGCTATGTCAACGGCACACTTGTCGTTGAAGAAGGCCATATCGGTGGTGCCGTTGCAGGCATGACTGGCAAAGCCGCAATCACCAATGTATATGCCAATGCCAATGTCAAAGGCAACGGATACGTCACGCTGGGCGACTTCATTGGCCTCGTCGGCATTGACGACAGTTCTGCCTTGACCATTGCAAACTGCTACTCCGCAGGCAAGGCAAACGGCAGCCAGGCAACGGCAGCAATCGGTGAAGTGCACGGGTACAGTTCAGACAACTTCCTCTACTATGGCATTCAGAACCAGGAGGAAATCTGCGACATCGTCTGCAAGTGGGAAGGCTGGAACGAGGACGGCACCATCGGAATGGGTTGGCCGCTGCTCGAGTGGCAGGTTCAGCGCGGCGACTATGCCAAGCTGTGCGGCTTTGGCGTTTTGGGTGATGTCAACGGCGATGGCAAGGTTAACATCGCCGATGCACAGCGCATCCTGATAATCATGGCAGACGAATCGGGCTACAGTGCAATCGCTGATATCAACGGCGACGGCCAGATTAACGTCGCCGATGCACAGCGCATCCTGATAATCATGGCGGATCAACATTAAGCGACACTCTGTCAAAAAAGTCCCTGTACTTATTCCCATAAGTCCGTGTACTTATCTCCATAAGTCCCTGTACTTGTCGCCATAAGTACGGGGACTTTTTTGCTGGTGTTCGGAACATATCCCCGACATTCTCTGCAAATCAGTTCCAATAGAACATTTTTTCTTCATAAGACAAGCTTATATTTCGGGAATTTTATCTAAATTTGCACGCGAAACATAAATTAGGGACAAAAATGAGAAAATATGTACTTCTTTTGATTGTGGCTTTTGCCTTTTGCGTCAATCAAGTCCAGGCACAGCTGCCTGCCGTCACCCTGAAGACGATGGGCGGCACGGAGGTGCGCACTGACACCCTCTCCAACGGGGGCAAGCCGTTCATCATCGACTTCTTCGCCACCTGGTGCAAGCCTTGCAACCGCGAACTTGACGCCATTAGTGAGGTCTATGAGGAGTGGCAGGAAGAGACGGGCGTGAAAATCATCGCTGTCAGCATCGACCAGGCACAGAACATCAACAAGGTGAAACCTTTAGTGAGCAACCACGGCTGGGAGTACGAGGTGCTGCTCGACACGAACAGCGACTTCCTTCGCGCCGTCGGTGGACAGATGATCCCATATACGCTCATCGTCGATGCGACGGGCAAGGTCGTCTATAAGCACAGCGGCTACACCGACGGTGCAGAAGCGGAACTCATCGAGAAGGTTCGCGAACTGCTGAATGCCAAAGAATAATAAACATCTAAAAACACAGAAGAAACAAAAACATTTATAAATAAACCACGGATTAAACAGATTAAACGGATTGGGATTTAATTTGTCTCGGATTTAACCGATTGCCGCCGAGCGTGAATCCGCTTAATCTGAAAGTAATTCACAATAAATCCGTTTAATCCGTTCAATCCGTGGTTCAAAAACAATTCAGTGGTTTTCGATGTTTGGGATTATGTTGAGGGTTAAACTGAAATATCTGATGTGTGTGGCTTTCCTCGGCTGCTGTCTTGTGGCGGGGGCGTGGGAATGGAAAGGCGTGTCGCTGACCGGCAGCGTGCAGAGCGACATACTCGTGCCGCAGTGGGACAAAGGAACCGGCGCCGAGAAGAAGGGCGACTTCCTCAACAACACCTACGCCGACTTGCTGCTGCAGAGCAAGTACATCGATGCCGGTGCCAGGCTGGAGTTTCTGGAGTATTCGCTGCCCGGTTTCGAGAAGGATTTCGAGGGCTGGGGCGTGCCCCATCTTTGGATGAAGGCGAAGCTGGGGAAAGTGGAACTGACCGGCGGCACGTTCTACGACCAGTTCGGTTCGGGCTTCATCTTCCGCACTTATGAAGAACGCTCTCTCGGCATCGACAATGCCCTGCTGGGAGGCCGCGTCGTGGTGAAGCCCTACAAGGGCATTACGGTGAAGGCACTCTCCGGCGTGCAGCGACGTTATTGGGAATGGAACAAGTCGCTCGTCAGCGGAGCCGATGCTGAGGTACATTTTGACGAATGGCTTCCCTACTTGCAACAGAGAGACATGAAGCTGATGATGGGCTTTTCGTGGGTGAACAAATACGAGAAGAAGGAAACCATCTATGCCGACCCCACCCACAGATACAACCTCCCCAAGTTCGTGAATGCTTGGGACTACAGGATTGGCATTGACATGGGGCCATGGAATTTCCTTTGGGAGTATGCCGAGAAGTCGCAAGACCCTTCGTTCGACAACGGATATAGATACGACGAGGGGTATGCCACTATGTTCTCCGGTTCTTATTCCGAAAAAGGTTTGAGCCTGCTGTTTCAGTTAAAGCGAAGCGAGAACATGTCATTCCGCAGCAAGCGCTCGGAGCTGGGCACCTCGTCGTTCATCAATCATCTGCCTGCTTTCACGCAAGACCAGACGTATTCCTTGGCGGCACTCTATCCATACGCCACACAGTTGGCGGATGGGGAAATGGCTTATCAGGCTGAGGCTGGCTACAACTTCAAGCGTAAGACAGCTCTGGGCGGCAAGTACGGCATGAACGTGAAGGCCAATTTCTCGCTTGTCAGATGGAAAGGGACTGTCAACTATCAGGACATCGACGTGCAAGTCACAAAGAAGCTGAGCAAAAACTTCAAGCTTAGCCTGATGTATATAAACCAGCAGTACAACAAGACCGTTGTAGAAGGACATGGCGGCACGATTTTCTCCAATATCTTCATTGCCGACGGCAAGTACCAGTTCTCGCCCAAGGTGACACTTCGCGGCGAGTTGCAGTACCTGACGACAAGGCAAGACCAGGGCGACTGGGCTTACGGCCTGCTGGAGCTTTCGCTGGCACCGCACTGGATGTTTACCGTAAGCGACCTGTGGAACTGCGGCGAGACGAAGCTGCACTACTATCAGGGACTTGTCACCTACAATATCAAACAGCACCGCATACAGGGTGGCTATGGACGCACCCGTGCAGGCTACAACTGTGCAGGTGGCGTGTGCCGATATGTGCCGGCATCGACGGGATGGACGCTTTCGTACAACTATAACTTCTGACGCAGAACAAGAGAAACCATGAGACGATACATATTTTATTATATTATAGGCTGCTTCTGCCTGATGCTCTCCGCCTGCGACCACATATCGGAGGACGAACGCCTGATATACGAAAAGTCCGAGCCTGCCCAGCGTGTCGTGCTGCTCGAGGACTTTACCGGGCAGAAGTGTACAAACTGTCCGAGTGCCACCGACATCATTGAGCAATTGCAGGAAACGTATGGCGACGCTCTGGTGGCTGTGGGCATTCACGGCGGACCGCTGGGCTTTGCCGGCAATGCCAAAGTAGTCGGACTGGCAACAGATTTAGGCAACGAATACTACAACCACTGGAACCTCGAATACCAGCCCGTCGGACTGGTCGACAGGCACGCACCTTCCAACTACACCGAGTGGGCAACTGCCGTGAATGAAGAACTGGCAAAGCCGGCTCCCTTGCATCTCTTCGGAGTTGCAACCATTGAAGCAGGTACCATCAACATCACCATTGATGCCGAAGGGAAAGACGGCACCGTCGCAGGCAAGCTGCAGGTATGGCTTCTGGAAGACGGTATAAAGGCACTTCAGATGATGCCCGACGGCACAGCCAATCAGCAGTACATCCACAACCATGTGCTTCGCACCGCTGTCAATGGCGCTTGGGGCGAAGACATCAGTGTCAGAGAAGGCGAAACCGTAGAGCGGACTATGACGCAAACACTGGACCAGAGCTGGAACAAAGACAATCTGAGCATCGTTGCTTTCGTCTATAACGGCAGTGGCGTACAACAAACCACGAAGTTTGCCGTCGAACTTGAAGAATGAACATTGAAATATAAAAGCTTATGAAGAAAATCATTACTCTATGTATGTGCCTGTTTGCAGGTCTTGCCATTCAGGCACAGAGCGACTTCCCGCTCCAGTTCGTCGACAAGGACGGACAAGTCATTCCCGACGGCACGGAGTTGGACATCACTGAATTTGAGGAAGACGAATTATTTGGCGACATCCTGATGCCGACCGATGTCTCGGTCAAGAACAACAGCGGCGGAGCTGTGTATGTCGGTGGCACCTACACCGTCAAGTCCATCGACAACGGCTGGTTCCAGACATGCTTCCCCTCTGTCTGTATGAGAAAGAATGCCACAGGGACGTACACGACGGGCACTGATGCCATTCTGCCTGGACAAATCAGGGACATGCAGACGGAATGGTTCCCCGAGGGCGAAGGGACCTGCATCGTTACCTATCAGCTCCAGACATACCGAAAGGTAGGCAACAACTACATGCTCGACGGGGATGGACCGACGATTACCCTAAACTTTTACTATGGAACGACTGGCATCGGCAGCGCGAAAGCAGGCAGAAAGGTCTGCTCCGTGACCTATTACGACCTCTCCGGGCAGAAGACCGACCGTCCCAGCCACGGCGTCTACATGAAGAAGACGACGTACGCCGACGGAACTTCCACCGTGCGCAAGTGTGTACTTCATTAATAGACTAATCATTAAAACCGATACATTATGAAACGCAGAATTTTACTTATCTTTACATTGCTTGTTGCTGCAGTCAGCAACGCGGAAATTAAAGTGGAAGACAACCAGATGTGGTGGGGCTACTTCAACGAGTCCGATGCAAGCAAACTTCCGTTGGACAATGGTTATCTTGGATATGGCAGTGCCTGTACCATCGACGCGGCAATCCGAATCCCTGTCAGCGAGGAGATCGTGGGCGTCAGCACCATCAAGGCCATCCGCCTGTGGCTGGGCAACGACCTCTCTGGCATCAGCGGCGACATGAGGTTGTGGATATCCACCAAATGCCCAACATCGGGTACGGATGCTGTCAGTGTCGACTACAAGCAGACGGTGCAAAATAAAACCCTCGAAGGTGGACTTAACGAGATAGAGCTGACCACTCCCTTTGAAGTCAACCATCGGGAGATTTATGTGGGCTATACAATCGCTATCAGCAAGAATACCTATCCCATCATGGCATACGACGGAAACAGTGTGCCCGACGGCTTCTATTACCGAATAAACAATGGCGGATGGGACAATTTATACGACTATGGCTACGGAAATCTGGCTTTGCAGGTTCTGCTGGAAGCCGAGACCTTCCCAACCAATTATGTCATTGTAAACGATTTCGGCCAGAAAATCAGACTCGTGGGTAAAAGCCTGTCGATTCCCGTCACCTTCTCGAACAAAGGCCAGAACCCCGTCAAGTCCATTTCCTACACCTACGGCACGGTGGATGGCAACATCAGTGACGAGGTCACAAAGAGCTTCTCCTCGAGTCCGATGAACACAAGCGGCACCAAGACCTACAACATAACCTTCCCTGCCGACGAGGAGGCAAGGAAGTATCAGAAGATTGTCACCGTCACCAAGGTCAACGGCGAACCCAACACGGCAACCGTGAACAGCGGTACAGGCTTTATTATTAACGTGGCGGAGAAGCCGTCCGTAACTCCTGTCATTGAAGAATTCACCGGCACATGGTGCGGATGGTGCCCAAGAGGCATAGTTGGCATGGAGAAGATACACGAACAGTACGGCGACCGAGTGGTGCAGATTGCCGCCCATTCTGGCGATGTCATGGCAATCAGTGCCTATAACGCCATCATTAACACCTTCTGCAGCGGCTATCCTGGCTCCGTCACCGACCGCCAGTACGATGCCGACCCCAGTTTCACTGGTCTGAAAAACGTCTTGAGCAGGGCATTCAGCAGAACGGCGGCGGGCAGCATCGAGCTTTCTGCCATATGGGACAGTGAGGATCAGAAGGCTGTTGTCTTCAACACCAAGACCAAGTTCGTTTACAGCGACGACGACGGGAAGTACGCCATCGCTTTCGTGCTGACGGAAGATGGAATGACGGGAACTAACAGCAACTGGGCGCAACAGAACTACTATAATGGCATGTCTGTTAGTAATGCAGGTTCCGATATGGCTTGGTGGTGTACTGCCGGTTCGCCAGTGACAGGCATTGAATTCAACCATGTGGCCGTGGCAGGCTGGAACGTGAAGGATGGTGTCAAAAACTCTGTAGATTCAAGGATTGATGTAGACAAGGAGCAGGAGTACACCTATACCGGCAACATCTCGACCAATACCCTGATTCAGGACAAGTCGAAGCTGAAGGCCATTGCACTGCTTATCGACAACACCACCGGCGCGGTTGTCAATGCGGCACAGTCGGATATCGCAGACTTTGCAACGGCAATCAGCGACATCGAAAGCTTCGCGCCCAAGGCCCAGACAGAGGTCTTCGATCTCAGCGGCCGCAAGCTCCAGTCCACACAGAGCGGCATCAACATCATCCGCACGAGCGGCGGAAGTGTGAAGAAAGTGCTTGTAAAGTAAGAACAGCACGCCCAGACACAGGCAAAACAGAAAAGGACTCCATCCGGAGTCCTTTTCTTTGTGGCGCCTACGGCTATTGTCCGCCATTTGCGCCCTTGCGTCTAAACTTGCGTGAATCAACAACATGCAAGTTTTTTTGTTTTCAGTAATGTTACAGTTTGAAGGCGTGTAACATAAGTTGAACATTTGTGACTCTTTTTTTAGGGGTGGGAATCCTTTTGCGTGTCACGAAAGAGTCCATCTTTATGTTGTTTTTTCAGCCTTCTAAACATTTTCAATCAACAGATTCCGATTGTTTCAGGAAACTTTGATTTGGAAATTTTTCACTTAAAATCACCAGCTTTAGAATTTTCGGGGAGTTGAAGTTTGTTAAAGACTTCTTCTTTGTCCAAACCTGTACACTGTGATTGTACAACCTCACTCTTACCTTTGCCTCCCGATTTTGATATTATTGAAAAATGACATACTTTTGAAGCAGTTGAATTTCTCTAAAATATCGCAGCGGTTCATCCTAAATGCATCGCAAAGGTACAATAAAAATTTGAAATAACCTTGGATTTATAAGAGCAAATATATTAAAAGAAGCATTTTCTCATCTTTTTCATCTAGCCAGAAGAATAAGTCGTAGTGAAATCACGGAATCATTAAGAGAAGAATAAGATTTGTGGGGATTGGCGGAATCTTGCAATAAAAACTTGTGGGGATTGGAGATTTTTCGTGAAATAAATTTGTGGGGATTGGAATAATTTGCTATCTTTGCGGCGTAAACGCCGCGAAACTGCTTACGCTCGGCAATTGATGCAAGTATCATTGCTCTCGCTTAATCGCAGTTTTGACAGCCATAAATAAAAGGGTTTTATGGAAGAAAGACTGTTCAAAAGAAAGATTTATGCACAATTGCTGAATTGGAAGCAGGAATCGGATGGTAAGAGTGCATTGCTTGTTGAAGGTGCAAGACGTGTCGGGAAATCAACTATCGTAGAAACTTTCGCCAAAAACGAATATGAGTCCTACTTGCTGATAGACTTCAACAAGGCATCGAAGGCCATCAAGGATTTGTTCAATGACCTGATGGATTTGGACTACCTGTTCCTGTATCTCCAGACGGCATATCATGCGACATTGAAACCCAGGAAATCTGTCATCATCTTTGATGAGGTGCAGAAGTGTCCGATGGCACGTCAGGCTATCAAATATCTGGTGGAAGACGGGCGATACGACTATATCGAAACAGGCTCTCTGATCAGCATCAAAAAGAACACCGATGGCATCACTATTCCCAGCGAGGAAGATAGGATACAGATGAATCCGATGGATTTTGAGGAGTTCCGATGGGCTTTGGGCGACGAAGCAACGGTTCCGCTTCTGCGTAAATTCTGGGAGCAGCAGCACGCCCTTGGACCGGCTCATAGGGAGATGGCACGCAACCTACGGCTATATATGCTGGTGGGTGGTATGCCGCAGGCCGTCAACGCCTATCTTGACACCAATAACTTCAGCAAGGTGGATCAGGTGAAGCGGCGCATACTCAAACTCTATGAGGATGACTTCCTGAAGATAGACCCATCAGGACGTGCATCGGTCATGTTCCGCTCCATACCCGGTCAGTTAAGCCGGAATGCTATACGATATGTGCCTTACTCGGCTGTGGGAAAGGTGGACGACGAGAAAATGACGGAACTGCTGAAAGCCCTTGAGGACAGCAAGACAGTAAACATGTGTTACCATGTGAACGACCCACAGGTTGGTATGGGGCTTACGAAAAACAAAGACCAGTTCAAGATGTTCGTATGCGACACAGGATTGTTCATCACACTGGCCTTCTGGGACAAGAGCTTTACGGAGAATATCATTTACGAGAAATTATTGGCCGACAAGCTGCCTGCCAATCTGGGCTATGTTTATGAAAATCTTGTCAGTCAGATGCTGGTGGCTGCAGGGAATGAACTTTTCTACCACACTTGGCCACGCGACGAGAAGCACTACTATGAGACAGACTTCCTACTGTCTCGCGGAGCAAAGATTTGTCCTATAGAGGTGAAGTCTTCAAGCAATAAGTCCCATGCTTCGCTTGATGAATTCTGTCGTATTTACTCCTCTAGGATATTGTGGCGGTATATGGTGTATACCAAGGACTTTGCAAAGGACCAGGAAACCATCATGCTACCAGCATACATGGTACCTTTTTTATAATGAAATG